>JBAWCX010000624.1:0-6557 GCA_049590495.1 Binatus sp. (SeqCode) | reverse complement strand
GCGATTGGCGGCCAGGCCGTCACCCAAGTGCTCGACGGCGACCGGCGCTTCGACCTGGTCGTGCGATGGAAGCCGGAGTATCGCGAGAGCCTCGACGCAGTGCGCCAGATTCGCGTCAACATTCCGTCGGGCGGCCAGATTCCGCTCGACCAGGTCGCCAAGATCGAAACCGCCGAAGGCGCGTCATTCATCTACCGCGAGGCGCTGCAACGCTATGTGCCGGTGAGGTTTTCGGTGCGCGATCGCGATCTGCAGACCACCATCGTCGAGGCGAAGCAGCGAATCGCCAAGGAAGTCCATCTTCCAGAGGGCGTGCATATGGAATGGTCGGGCGAGTACGGCGAATTGCAGGCCGCCAATCGCCGCTTCGCGGTTGTCGTGCCGTTTGCGCTGTTGCTGATCGCCGGCGTCCTCTACGCTTCCACGCAATCGCTCATCGATACCTTCGTCATCATGGCGCAGATTCCGGTCGCATGTCTGGGCGGAGTGCTCGCGCTCATTGTCACTGGCACGCCCTTCAGTGTGTCGGCGGGCGTGGGCTTCATTTCGATTTTCGGAATCGCCGTCATGGACGGCATCCTGCTGAGCTTCTATATCCGCGGTCTTTGGGAGCAGGGTCATCCGTTCGTCGAGTCGATTATCACTGGCTCCGACCGCCGCCTGCGCGCGACGATGATGACCGATTCCGTGGACGCACTCGGCCTGCTGCCCGCGGCGGTTTCGACCCGAATCGGCGCCCAGACGCAGCAGCCGCTGGCGATCGTCGTCATCGGCGGTGCACTGGCGATCATGATGCTGACCCGAATTCTGCAGCCGGTATTGATCTACCTGTGCCACCGGCGGCTGCGCCTCGAGGATCAGAACCGGGCGCGCATGACGCAGCCGATCAACATCCCGGATCTTCCGGATTGATCCGCGAACCGCTGCTCGCACTGATTGCCAAGCCTCGCCGCGCGTCGCGAACCGTGGTAAACGGGCGGGAGGAGGATCGCAGCGATGGAATTCGAGATGCTCGCGAGCGGCTACGGTCTGCTCGAAGCGCCGCGTGTCGACGATCTCGGCCGTCTATATTTCAGCGACATTCCCAACGGCGGAATTTACCGGCGCAATCCGGGCGGCAACGTCGAAACGCTGATCCCCAAACGCAAGGGCGTCGGCGGAATGATCTTCAACCAACGCGGCGGGCTCGTGCTCACCGGCCGCGCGTTGATTCATTGGGACGAGAAGACCGGCAAGAGCCGCGACCTGTTCGCCACGTGGGAAGGCAAGCCGGTCAGCATGAACGATCTCACGACCGACGATCACGGCAGCGTTTACACCGGCACGATCAACTTCGATCCGCTCAGCAACGATAAGCCGATTCCGGGCAGCCTGTTCCGCATCGATCCGCCCGGGCGGCCAGTGAAGTTGTGGGACGGAATCGAGGTCAGCAACGGGCTCGGTTTCAGCCCCGACCGAAAACACCTCTATCACTCGGATTCCTCCACTGGCGCAGTGTGGGTCTACGACGTCACACACGAGCGCGGCGTCAAGGACCGGCGCATCTTCGCGAAAATGCCTGCCGGATTGCCCGACGGGCTGGCGGTCGACGCGCAAGGCGGCGTGTGGGTTGCGGCGGTGCGCGTCGGCGAGGTCGTGCATTTCTCGAAGGAAGGCACCGTAACCAAGCAAATAGAATTGCCGGCCACGATGGTGACCAGCCTGGTGTTCGGCGGCCGCGACTTGCGCGATCTTTACGTCGTGACCGCCGACAATACCGACGATCCGAATCGCAAGGGAACGATTTTCCGCGCGCGCGCCGACGTGCCCGGCCTGCCGGTGCCCAAAGCGAACTTCTAGCGTTTCACTTTTGACGCTAGAGCGCGGCGCGAACCGCCACGGGATCCGCTGGCAACTGCTCTCGCGATCCGGCCAGCAGTGCGCCGGCTGCAATCGTTAATATGAACGCGCCGACCCGCATCGCGGCGGGGATAGAATCGGCGGGCAATTTCTCCCCGAACACGATCATTCCGCCGACGATTGGCACGATGTTCGACAGCGCTCCCGACAACGGCATCGCGATTATCGCGCGGGCCGCATGAAACGAGTTTTGCAGCGTGACGATCCCCGCGATGTTGGCGACGACCATGGCGTACGCGTAAGGATTGGAGGCGATTCGCAGCGCGAGAGAAGCGGCGGCGTTGGCGGTGAACTCTTCGGTCATCGCTTTGGTGAACAACGCGCCCAGGCCGAACGCGACGCCGGAAAAAATAGCGGCCGCGACGCCGCCGGCGTTCAGGCGCGCGACGGCCATGGGAGCCAACGCGGTCAGCGTCAGCAACGTAGTGAAGATCAGCAGCGTCCCAGCTTCGAGGGTGCCTTCGGTCTCCCCGCTCTGAATCGACAGCGTGAGCATCAGCATCGCGAGCACGATCGCGCCGATTCCGATCCATTCGCGGCCGCTCGCCCGCTCGCCCAGAATTACGACTGAGGCAACTACGAACAGCGCGATTCCGCACTGCATCGTCACCGCCACAATCGAGACCGGCGCCTGCGACACCGCGATCAAGTAGCAGGCCCAGCCGGCGGTCTGCACGCCGAGTCCGCCGATCCACACAGGATCGCGAAGCCATGCGACAATCGCGCCGATCGTGTTCGCGCCGGCCGCCATCGGCAGAAGCGCCGAGCGGCTCTTCATCATCAGCAGGCCAAGCGACATTAGCACGCTGGCTACGATCGCGATGAACAGGTAGAGAATCACGCGTTCAGCTCCGCACCTCGCGCATCGCGCCGCCCCGGATCACCTTGAACCGGCGTCCGGCCCACATCACGTTGTTGCTGAGCAGGCTGGCAAACCAGACCCCGGTCATTATCAGGTCCTTGAAGGGAACCATCCAGAGCTCGGTCAGCATCTCGGGCATCTTGAGCACGCGGCCGACGATTGCCGCCGACATCGCGAGCCGCCCCGCGACCACCAGCACCAACGTCGCAAAAGCCGCGAAGCTGCCTCGTGTGCTGGCGAGCAGTATCAGCGCCCAGAACGGCCCGTGCATCAGGATTGTCGCGATGCTGATCGGGCGTACGGTGCGGTAAGTGCGCGCCCAGCGAAGCTGATGATGCCAGAATTCAGCGAGACTCTTTTCCTCGCACGTCAACGTAACCAGTGAATCGGACAGTTTGATCTCGTAGCCCTGGGCATTAGTGAAGTTGCCCAGGTAGAAGTCGTCGGCGAGCATGTCTTTGACAGCGCGGAAGCCGCCGGCGGCCTCGAGCACCTTGCGCTTGATGGCGATCGTCGCGCCGAGCGCATAATGCATCGGCTCGATCATATCGGCGAGCAGAATCTGCGGCAGAAAATCGGTGTTGACGTAGAGCGCTTCCAGCCGCGACGCGAACGAGCCGCCCGGTCGCGCCCGATATGCGCATGTCACGATGCCGACTTTGTCATCCGAGATTAGTTCGCCGACGATCCGCTTCAGGTAGTCGCGCTCAACCGATACATCGGCGTCGCTCAGCACGAATATTTCGGCTTTCTCGGCCCGATCGGCCATCTTCACCAGCTTCGCGATCTTGTGATTGCTGCAATTGGGCTCTTCGCCGACCACCAGCGTGATGTTGGCGTACTGGTAGCGTTGGCGCAGTGCGACCGGAATTTCGGCGGCCGCATCTTCGTAGTTCTCTACGCCAAAATAAAACTCGGCCCGCGGGTACGCGATCTCCAGAAAGCTGATCAGGTTGGCCGCCAGCGAATTGGTGGTCCCATGCAGCGGCTTCAGCACCGCCACGCGCGGCGGAACCTTGGGCAGCGGTGGAACGGGAGAGGTCGTGCGCTTTGCAAATCTGATCGCGGCGATCGTCGCCGCGGCGTAGTAGAACATCGACACGCACACGGCCGCAGCCGGTAAAGCTATCCAAATTGTCATCGCATGATCGGCGCGGCAATCCTACCCCGGTGCGACCGATGGCGCCACAGGCATCTTGCCGCGGACTTCGCGCCCGGTCCGTTACCCGCCCCCGGAATTCGCCGTCAGGCCGATGCCTGCTGCGCCGACTGATGCCGTCGCTGGCGCATCGTCGAAAGAAATTGCCGCCCCTCGTTCAGCATCCGCTTGGTCTCTTCCATCGACGTCATCATCTTCTTCACCGACTTGAAGATGTACTTCGGGCGGAAGTAGAAGCTGCGATAGAAACGCTCGACCGCTCCGTAAATCTCTTCGTTGGTCAGGCCGGGATAGGTGATGGTGCACTTCTGATATCCGGATTCGTCGAGCAGCGGATCGACCGCCAGGAACCCGTTCTTGGTCACGTAATCGAACAGCTCCGTGCCCGGGTAAGGCGACGCGAGCGACACCTGGATCGTCTCGCAGTCCATCTCGCGCGCGAACCGGATCGATTCCTCGATCGTCTCCTTATTCTCGCCTGGCAGTCCCAGGATGAATGTCCCGTGGATCAGGATCCCTAGCTCGTGGCAATCCTTGGTGAAGCGCCGCGCGCGATCGATGCCGACGCCCTTCTTGATATTCTTCAGAATCTGCGCGTTGCCGGACTCGTATCCTACCACGAACAGCCTGAGCCCGCCGTCCTTCATGACCTTCAGCGTTTCATAGTCGACGTTGGCGCGTGAATTAGTCGACCACGTGATTCCCAGCGGCTTCAGTAGCTGCGCGATTTTGCGCGCACGGGCAGGATCGGCGGTGAAGGTGTCGTCGTCGAAGAACAGCTCCTTCATCTTCGGGAACTTCGACTTCATCGCCGCCACTTCTTCGTACACGTTCTCGGGGCTCCGCACGCGATAGCGATGCCCCTGCGTGACCTGCGGCCACAGGCAGAACGTGCATCGCGCCGGGCATCCGCGCCCGGTGTACATCGACACATACGGATACTGGCAGTACGGACTGTTGTACTTCAGGTAGTCGAGGTTCTTTTCATACACCTCGGTCACGAACGGCAGCTTGTCGAGTTCTTCGTCCGTGAGCGCCGGTCTGTCGGGATTGTGATGCAGCCCGCCGTTTTTCTGATAGCTGATTCCGCCGATCGTGCTCCAGTCGCGGCCCTCCGCCACCTCGAGCATCGAGTAGTCGAATTCCTTGCGCGCCGCGATGTCGATTGCAGGCGACAGTTTCAACGTCTCCTCGGGCCGCGCCGTCGGATGCCCCCCGACCATCGCGATGATCGCATTGGGATTCGCCGCCTTGATTGCTTCCGCAGTGCGCGCGTCCATCCGCAACGACGGCGTCGAGGTATGAATCACGACCAGGTCGTAGTTCTTCGCCTCGTTGACGGTCATCTCGACCGTGTAATCGTGTGGCGGAGCGTCGAGCAGGCGCGCGCCCGGAATCATCCCGGCCGGATACGCCAGCCACGTCGGGTACCAGAAAGACCAGACCTCGCGCGTCGCCTGGTAACGTGAACCAGCACCCCCGTCGAAGTCATCGTACGAGGGCGGATTCAAGAAAAGTGTTTTCATCACGTCCATAATTTACAGCATACTCCAAGCCTGTCCGATTGGTTAGTCCGCGACTATACAAACCAGGACGACCGAAGGCAAGGATGCTCAATACCCATTTTCAGTGCGTTCTCCCACCCTGTCCATACCCAAAATCTCGCATTTTCAAGCCTTTTTGGCGCGAGCGACGCCTTCCCGCCCGAAAGTTCTAACAGGGACGAAGTCCCGCATCCCGCGGCGGTGCCGATTCTCTTGGTACCGGGTGCAGGGGGTCACCCCTGCCGAAGGAAGTGTGAAACCCACCGCGGGTTTCATATTCAAATAAAGTGATTTCCCCTTCCCACATTAGGGGTTGGGCTTCTCCCCGACGATGATCATTCGCCGCGTGCCTATCGTGTATGCCTCCCCCTCGAATCCGCCGAACACCGCTGTCACTCGCACGCCGACGCGCTCCAGCAGTCGCGTCATCTCCGTCAGCGTATAGAGCCGGATGATATGACCGATCGACTCGCGGCGGCCGCCCGTCGGGTCGACCACGATAAAATGCACATGCATGCGGCTCGTCGCGAGATCGAGGTCGCGCCGCTCGACGTACAGCGTCCCGTCCGCCCCCGTATGCCAGTCGTTCTGGATATAATTATCGATCGCCCACTCGCGGTTCAGCATGTCGAGCAGCAGCCGCCCGCTGCTTTTCAGAGCCTTGGCCGCCGACTCGAGCACTTTCAAATCCTCGGCTTCGGATTCCAGGTAGCCGAACGAGGAGTACATGTTGACGATTGCGTCGAATTTGTTTTCGAAGGGGATCTTGCGCATGTCCGCGGCGATCGTCTCGACTGTGACCTTGCTCGCTATGGCCGCCTGCTTCGCGAGCTCGAGGTACTCCGCATTCAGATCGAGACCTGTCACGCGCAATCCACGTTTTGCCAACTGGATCGAATGCCGCCCCTGCCCGCAGCACAGGTCGAGTACCGACGCGCCCGGCTTCAGCTCGAGCGCGCTCGCAACGAAGGCGCTTTCTTTCTCGGCCCGTTCCTCGGTCAACATGTGGCCGTAGACGTTCAGATAGTCGCTGCGGAAAAAATCCACGTACCAGGCAGAGCCTTGCGATGCCATCGCGTCTCCTCTCAAACCG
>JBAWCX010000623.1:0-5723 GCA_049590495.1 Binatus sp. (SeqCode) | reverse complement strand
TCCATTAGCCCAAATGGGAAGGGCAGTTGGACGAAAGTAGGGCGCTGCGTGCGAGCGTACCCGGAGTTCTAAAGAGCGGGCGTTCTGGTGTCGAGATTGAATCCTGAACTCAATTTGCCGGGGGCGCCGGCAGACTGGGACTTCCACCGAGCGAAAACCCCCGCATCGAGGGCGGCAGGGACGGTAGCACTTCAGCTCTACCAATCGACGACGACGGCCTGCGCGCCAGCGCGGACGCCTGCGCGTTCACCGACGACGGGGCAGGCTGTGGCGATTCGTTCGGCTTGGCGAACACCGGGCGATGCGTCTTGCTGGCCTCGGCCAACACCTCGCGCAGCAGATTCGATTCCTGGATTCCATGCGATACGCAATCGACATCGGTCGCGGGATGCAACGGGACATCGACCGACGAATTGAACGTCGCGCGCACCTTGACGATGCTCGCCTCCGGACCCCGCGGCCGCACCAGGAAGTTGTACACTGATGACGAGTTCGGCTCCGGCTCGGCCGTGTAAGCGCCCGCCACGCTCTTTATCTTTCCGCAATCGGCGTCGTGCAGCGTGAAGCGCGGGCCAGCCGCTTCGATGATCCCGTTGGTCATGTCCTGCGCCTGCACGTGGAAGGAATTCTCCGTGATGACCTTATTCACCGCGTCCCACGCGAGATCGTACGGCAGCGGAATCACGACTTCCTGCTGTTCGTCGGGCGGCGGCTGCGTAATCGGCGGATACAGGCAACCGACGAGACACATCGCCGCAATCAGGCCCAAAATCGAACGGTTCACTCCGGACATTGCCCCAGCATGATAACAGAAGCGTGCCGCGATAAGTCCAACCTTTCCTCTTCTCACTTTTTTGCCCCGCCCGCGGCCTTGCTAT
Source organism: Binatus sp. (SeqCode) (assembly GCA_049590495.1). Lineage (GTDB taxonomy): Bacteria > Desulfobacterota > Binatia > Binatales > Binataceae > Binatus. The sequence continues at coordinate 4,845 of JBAWCX010000623.1, read as the reverse complement.
CGCCTCCGCGCCATTCTCCCTTGGACGAATCTTTATGATAATCTCGGCATCGTTCGGGACCCTCCGTCAAGGCGGCCCCGCGGAAGGTAATTGTCATGTCGGGTCATTCGAAATGGAGTTCGATCAAGCATAAGAAGGCGATTACGGACTCGAAGCGCGGCCGCGTCTTCACCAAGCTCATCAAGGAAATCACGATCGCGGCGCGACTCGGCGGCGGCGATATCAATTCCAATCCGCGCCTGCGCACGGCGGTGACGGTCGCCAAGAAGCAATCGATGCCCAACGACAACATCGATCGCGCCATCAAGAAGGGCACCGGCGAAATCGGCGGCGCGTCGCTCGAGGAAATCACCTACGAAGGCTACGGCCCCGGCGGCGTCGCGATAATGGTCGACGTGCTCTCGGACAATCGTAATCGCACGGTCGCGGAGTTGCGCTTCATCTTCTCCCGGCGCGGCGGGAACCTCGGCGAGACCGGCTGCGTGGGCTGGATGTTCAAGAAGCGCGGTGTGATCGGAATTGAAAAATCCGCCATCGACGAGGACAAGCTGCTCGAACTCGCGCTCGACGCCGGCGCCGACGACGCGACCAGCGACGGCGATACGTTCCAGGTGCTCACTTCGCCCGACAAACTGAACGCGGTACGCGACGCGCTGGAAAAGGCCGGCCTTGCGATCGCGCATTCGGAACAGACGCGGATTCCCGAAAATACGGTCGCCGTTTCCGGCCATGCGGCCGAGCAGGTGCTCAAGCTGATGGAAGAACTCGAGGATCACGACGACGTGCAGAACGTCGGCGCGAACTTCGACATCAGCGACGAAGAGATGGCGCAGTTCTCGGCGGCGTAGGCCGCGCGGGTGCTGCCGCGGAGGTGGGGTATGCGGATACTCGGGGTGGATCCCGGGAGTGCGGTATGCGGTTACGGCGTCGTCGAGGGCCCAGGCGCGCGCTACGTGACTGCTGGCACGATTCGATGCGCGTCGCTCGCGCCGGGACCGACGCGGCTGCGGCGCATCCACGAAAATCTTCTTGCCATCATCGACGAGTTCTCGCCCACCGCGCTCAGCCTCGAGCGTCATTTCGTCGCCGCCAACGTGCAGAGCGCGTTTCGCCTGGGCGAGGCTCGCGCGATGGCGATGCTCGCGGCGGCGGAGCGCGGCCTCGCGATGTACGAATATCCGCCCAACGAAGTTAAGCTCTGCGTCGCCGGTCACGGACACGCCGACAAGGCGCAGGTGAAATACATGGTGCGCAAGACGCTGAAGCTCGATGCGGCAATAGCGCTCGCCGACGACGCCGCCGACGCGCTCGCGATCGCGCTCTGCCATCTCGGCCGCGGACGTCTCCCCAACCTGGTCGAGGCGATCGAGCGCATCCGTCCGCCCGCGCCGCATCGGATCAAGCCTCGGATGGTGCCGCAATGATCGCGTCGCTGACTGGCGCGCTCGTCGTGCGCGACGCGGGACGCATCGTCGTCGAGACCGGCGGCGTCGGCTACGAAGTGCTGATTCCGCTCAGCACCTTCTATCGATTGCCGCAACTCGGCGACCGCGTCGCGCTCGAGATACGCCAGGTCGTGCGCGAGGACGCGCTCACGCTCTACGGATTTTCAAGCGCGACCGAGAAACGCGCTTTCGACCTGCTGATGAGCGTGCAACACGTCGGTCCGAAACTCGCACTCGCGATACTGTCGGTGCTCGCGCCCGAAGAACTGGTCGCCGCGATCGGCAAGGGCGACGTCGAGCGAATCGACGCGGTGCCGGGCGTCGGCCCCAAGGTCGCGGAGCGGGTCGTGCGCGAACTGCGCGACAAGGTCGCCGACCTCAGGCTGGCGGCGCCATCGACCGGCGCGCCCAACGGTCATCCGCGTCCCGCGACGGACAACGGACGACCGGCAGGCCCCGCGGACGAGGCGGTCTCCGCGCTCGTGAATCTCGGCATGAAACCGGTTGAGGCGAAGCGCACCGTCGACGCGGTCATCGCCGCGGATACCGGCGCTGCACAAAATCCGGAAATCATAATTCGCAAATCGTTGGCGGTGCTGCTTGGCGAAAAGTAAGCCTCAAGCAAACGCCAACTCAGCCGCGCCCACTCCCGAAGGACGTCTCGCCGCGCGCGTCGGCCACGAAGAAGATCGCAGGATAGATCTCGCGCTGCGACCGCGCGCGCTCGACGAATTCATCGGGCAGGAGCACAACAAGAAAATTCTCGGCATGTCGATCAAAGCTGCGCGCGGCCGCGCCGAGGTGCTCGATCACGTGCTATTCGCCGGCCCGCCCGGCCTCGGCAAGACCTCGCTCGCACACATCATTGCGCGCGAGCTCGGCGTCAATCTGCACGTCACGTCGGGTCCCGCGATCGAGCGCGCTGCCGACCTTGCCGCAATCGTCAACAACCTCGAAGAGCATGACGTGCTGTTCATCGACGAGATTCATCGCCTCCAGCGCGTCGTCGAGGAGCGGCTTTACTCCGCGATGGAGGACTTCGAGTTTCATATCGTGGTGGGCGAGGGGATGGGCGCGCGCACGATGAAGCTGTCGGTGAATCCGTTCACGCTGGTCGGCGCGACCACGCGGTCGGGGCTGCTGAGCTCGCCGCTGCGCGACCGGTTCGGGCAGCATTTCCATCTCGACTTTTACAATCACGCGGAGCTGGGCGAGATTGTGCGCCGCTCCGCCGCGCTGCTGAAGGTGGCGATCGACGAGAAAGGAGCCGCTGAACTCGCATCGCGCTCGCGCGGGACGCCCCGTATCGCCAATCGCCTGTTGCGCCGCGTGCGCGACTTCGCGCAGGTCAACGAGGCGCCGGTCGTCACGCGCGAAATCGCGCTCGGCGCGCTCGAGCTGCTCGAAATCGATACGGCCGGCTTCGACAAGATGGACCGCGCGATTCTCGGCGCGATAATCGACAAGTTCGACGGCGGACCGGTCGGCGTCGAGAGCCTGGCCGCGGCGGTAGGCGAAGAATCCGACACGATCGAGGAAGTTTACGAGCCGTACCTGCTGCAGGAGGGATTCCTGGCGCGCACGTCGCGCGGCCGCGTCGCCACGCAGCGCGCCTACACGCATCTCGGGCGCATCCGCCGCGGGACACTGCTCTAAGCGAGATTGCCGCTCTACAGATTGTTCAGCGGCGCGTTGCTTACGGACTGGACGCGCGGCGTTGCGAACGACTGTAGATGCGGATCCTGCGACGCCTTGTTCGCGATGTCGCCGGCCATCTGCGCGATCGCGGGCTCGAATGCCGCGTTGAAGCGATCGGCGTTGTGCTGGTCGATTTCATGGGTGACGAGCATGTCCGCCGGCGGGAAAACCACGACTGCCGCGAACAGCACGAGATCGGTTCCGATATTCGAATACACGCCCGGAGCGTTGCCGTCGCAGCCGCGCACCGACGAAAATTCCGCGACGATTCTCCGCGACCGAGGTTCGACAAAGGTGACCGTCAACTTCATCGGATCCGAAAGACTCAACTTCGGCGACGCGAACAGATCGGCGCCGCTCGCGGCCGCCTCAGCTTCGACGACGCTCACGTTCTGGAAATTTCCATGAAACGCGCTCTGCAGGGTCTGCGCGAGTCCAGGGTTCAGCACCTCGACGAAGGCTTTGAAATGTCGCGGGTAGTCGAAGGTTAGTGCGGGATCGCCGATCACTGCCACAGTAAGCGGCAACCTCTCAGTTCCCAACGCCACCGACGTCGGAACCCGTTGCGGGGCCAACTCGCGATGAACCGTACAACCCGCTATAGACAGAACAACCAGACCGAAAAAGATCGTAGTTGCTAGTCCGTGCATAAAAATCCTATTGGAAGGACAAAACCACGAACGCGGCAACATAGCTAGCGGATAGCGGGCGAAGAGTTGCAGTTTTTACAATAATTCCAGGTCGGCTATCCTCTATCGGTGAAGGGACATTTCGGATGGCGAAAATTTACGTCTTGCAGCATCACCCGGTCGAGAATCTCGGCAACATCGCCGACGCGCTCGAAGGCGCCGCGCTCGCATGGCAATACGTGCACGTCAACGACGGCCAGCCCGTGCCGGCGAGCATGAAGGGGGCGGGTGGCTTGATTGTGATGGGCGGGCCGATGGGCGTTTACCAGACCGATCGCTATCCGTGGCTGCGCGACGAGATGCGGCTTATAGAGGATGCGATGAAATCGAATCTGCCGGTGCTGGGTGTATGCTTGGGCGCGCAGATTCTCGCGGCGGCGCTCGGCGCGAAGGTCGATCGGAATCCCAACGGCAAGGAAATTGGATGGAATCCGATCCGGCTGCACGAGTCCGCCAAGGACGATCGCCTGATGCGCGGGCTACCGACAACGATGACGCCGTTCCACTGGCACGGCGATATCTTCGATTTGCCGCCGGGAGCGGTCTCATTAGCATCGTCGGACAAGACTCCATGCCAGGCGTTTCGGCACGGCGACAAAGCCTACGGCTTCCAGTTTCATTTCGAGGTGACAGGCGACGGAGTCGCAGCGATGGCCAACGCGTTCGCGAAAGAATTGATCCGCGAGAACATCGCCGCCGATCGAATGATTGCTCAGGCGAACGAGTTCCTGCCGCCGCTGGGAAAAATCTCAGACACGGTATTCTCGCGGTGGGCCTCGCCAATCCAGGGCATGTCCTGAATGACGACTTGCACTGAACGCGATTGTCCCCGTTCACGCGAGGGCCCAAAAAAGGGGTTGGGGGTTAGGTTCCTCGGCTCCTTCTAGCTTCCATCTCGAGCAATTTGCGCTTGCGTTCCAGGCCCCATCGATAGCCGCCAAGGTGTCCCGTCGCACGGATTGCGCGATGGCATGGGATGACGACCGAGACTGGATTGGCGCCGTTGGCAGTGC
>JBAWCX010000622.1:0-2201 GCA_049590495.1 Binatus sp. (SeqCode) | reverse complement strand
TGCGATCGCGATGAACATGAGTCCGACCAGCGGAAAGGCAACGTAGTTCATATTGACGTTCGATCCACGAGCGTCGGCGGCCACAACGCAGAACAGTCCCGCCGCAACGAGCACATAGGCGACCCTGAACCACTCCAGCGCGCCCCTCAGTCGCGCGTCGAATCGCTCCGGCTTGATACTCGGACCCAACCCGATAAGCGCGTAGCCTGCGAGCGCAATCAGAGGCGGAAGAAGCAGCCCGGTGAATTTCGAGCCGTAGCCATCGATCTGTCCTGCGATGTTCCAGTGAATCGGAATCTGCGCCGGCGCCGACGGCCACGCCCATGCCGCTAGCACGAACATCGCGACGATTACCGCTCGCGCCAGCAAGTTTGCATTTCGATTATTCATGACCGCGCGCCCATCACCTCGCCGAGCGCCGCGACCAGCCGCCGATTCTCTTCCGGCAGCCCGACGCTGATCCGCACGTGCCGCGGATATCCGTAACCGTTCATCGCGCGCACGATCACGCCCTTGCGCAGCAGCTTGTCGTAAACCGCGCGCCCGTCGCCGACGTCGACGAGAAAAAAATTCGCATGACTCGGCACGAACGGCAGTTGCAAGCGCGCGAACTCGCGCTCCAGATAATCCATCCCGTCCGCGTTGACTTGCAGGGTCCTCGCGATATGCGCCCTATCGTCCATCCCCGCAATCGCAGCCACCTGCGCAAGCGAAGTCACGTTGAACGGCTGCCGCACGTTATGCAGCATCTGGATCATGTCGGGCCGCGCCACCGCGTATCCGACGCGAATGCCCGCCAGACCGAAAATTTTCGAAAACGTCCTGAGCGTGATTATCAGCCGGCGGTCGTCGTGGTCTTCCATCGAGTCGGGGTAATCCGGGTCGCGCACGAATTCGAAGTACGCCTCGTCGGCGACAATCACGACCTGCTCCGGCACCCGCTCGAGGAACCGCTTCCATTCGGCGCGACGGTAAATCGTCCCGGTCGGATTGTTCGGATTGCCGAGAAAGACTATCCGCGTATTCGCGTCGCAGGCCGCCGCCATCGCGGGCAAGTCGTGCGAGAATCCATCGGCGGTCTTGACCACGCGATGCTCCCCGCCGGCTGCCGCCGTCGCCAGCGGATAAATCGCGAACGAATGCTCCGAGTAGACCGAGTTCAGCCCCGGCCGCAGGTAGAGGAACGCGAGCAGGTTGAGCACCTCGACCGAGCCCGACGCCGCGAACACCCGCTCGACTCCAATCTTATGATGCGCCGCGATTTTCGCCCGCAGCTCGTAGCTCGCGCCGTCGGGATACCGATTCAGCTCCGGCAGTGCCGCCTTGATCGCCTCGATCGCGCGCGGCGACGGCCCGAGAGGATTCTCGTTCGACGCCAGCTTCACCGGATCGACGACACCGAGTTCGCGTTGCAGCTCCTCGATCGGCTTGCCCGGCTCGTAGGGAGCAAGCGCAGCGACGGAAGGGAGTACGAGATCTTGTGCTTTGATCAAAACGCGTGAACGGCCCGCGAAAAAGTTAAACCCTGGACACTTTTTCGACTGCCCGGCTCAGGCAGCGGCCGACCTTCCTTCAGGATACGATCCTAAGACCTTCAAGAATAGGGCCTTGCTCGACAGCGATTTGAGAGCGCGCGCGAGCTTGGCGTCGTCACGATGCCCCATAACGTCTACAAAGAACAGGTATTCCCACGGCCGCGCGCGCAGCGGACGCGACTCGATCTTGGAGATATTGATCGCGTTGCGGGCAAAGAGGTTCAGCGCCTGGTTAAGCGTGCCGACGCGATCCGCCACCGCGAACAGCAGCGTGGTCTTATCCTTGCCGGATTTCTCGATTGGCCGGGTGCCCATCACGAGGAATCGCGTGGTGTTGGCGGCGACGTCCTGCACGTTCGACGCGATCGGCTTGAGCCCGTAGGCCTCGCCGGCCGCCTTCGACGCGATCGCCGCAATCGAAGCGTCCGCCGCCGCGCGTTGGGCAGCCAGCGCGTTGGACGCGACCGCTTCAGTCTCGATATTCGGGAAATGCGCAGTCAGGTAGCCGCGGCATTGCGCGAGGCTTTGCTGATGCGACACGATGCGCCTGACCGCGCCCGCATCGCCGCTAAGCGACATAATCGAATGTCGAATAGGCAGCAGCACTTCGCCGACTATCACCAGCGACGTATCTATAAGGAGGTCGAGCGTCAGCGTCACCGAGCC
>JBAWCX010000621.1:0-6545 GCA_049590495.1 Binatus sp. (SeqCode) | reverse complement strand
ATGCGGGACTTGGACTGAACGTGAACGCGCTGGGAGCGAAGATGGGACCATTTTACGTGCTGGTCGGCGCGCATATGCCGGCGGTGCTGGTCGAGTGCGGCTTCATGTCGAATGCCGCTGAAGCCGCGCGGCTGGAGTCGCCGCAATATCAGGACGTGCTGGCAGGCGCGATCGCAACCGCGGTGGCGCACCACTTCGACGCCGACCTGGCGGTGGGAGATCTGTGAGTCTCGTCACGGCCGCGAATCGCGCCGAGCCTGTCGCAGCCAACGTATCGCCGCGCGGCCAGGACGCGCTGCTTGCGCAATTCGTCGCCAGCAAGACCCCCGGCGTCAATGCGCGCGCTTATCTCGATTCTGTCCGCGCCGAGCTTGCCGAGCGTCATTTCAGCGGTGCGAGCGGCAGCGAGATAACGGCGGCGATGACGGCCGCGATGGACGATCTGCTGCGCGCGTTGTTCCGCTATGCGGACGCGGAGCACGGACGGCGATCGCCCAAGCTCAACCAGAAACTTTCCGTCGTGGCGCGCGGCGGCTACGGGCGCGGCGAGTTGAATCCGCAATCCGACGTCGACCTTTTGTTTCTGCACGACTATAAGCGCGGACCTTACGCCGAAATCGTCACCGAAATAATGTTGCACGCGCTGTGGGACGCCGGACTCATTGTCGGACACGGAGTTCGCACCGCCAAGGAATGCGTGCGGCTCGCGAACGAGGACCTGAAGGAGAAAACCGCGATCCTCGACGCGCGCTTCCTGTGCGGTGACGAAAAACTTTACGCCGATCTCGACAAGCTGCTGATCGCCGAGGTGCTTAATCGCAACCAGGACAAATTTTTCGCCACCAAGCTCGAGGAAAGCCGCAAACGTCACGCCCAGTATGGCGATTCGATCTACCTGCTCGAGCCTCAGATCAAGGAAGGCGAAGGCGGACTGCGCGATCTTCACACCGCGATGTGGCTGGCGAAGGTCAAGTACAAAGTCCATTCGCTCGAAGAGCTGGTGCAGAAGGCCGTCATCACCGAGCCCGAAGCGGCGGAAGTGATCGAGGCGCGCGATTTCCTGTGGCGGGTGCGCAATTCACTCCATTTTCTGACCGGGCGCCACTTCGATCAGCTCACTTTCGAGATGCAGGAACGAATCGAGCCGATCCTCGGCTTCAAGCCCGAGGAGGGACAGGCGGCTGGCTCCGCATTGATGCGCGCGTACTACCAGCACGCGTCGACAATCCATCGCTTCGCCGAAGGCTTGATCGCGCGCGTGACTGAGAATAGTGGCGGCGGACGATTTTTCCACCGCACGCCGACCCGTAAGATACGCCCCGGCGTAATCGTACAGGGCAATCTGCTGAGCATCGCCGAGCCCGATTTTTTCAAACGCGATCCGCTCAACCTGATTAAGATTTACGCCGACTGCCAGGCGCAGGACGTGAGCCTGTCAGGGAGCGCGTACCAGTTGGTGCGCGACAATCTTGGCTTGATCGACGACGATATGCGGAGAGACCCGCGCGTCGCCGAAGCGCTGATGACGATTCTCTCAGCTCGCCAGCGCGTCGCCGAAACCCTCGAGGCGATGCATCTGTCCGGCGTGCTCGGCGCGATAATCCCCGAGTTCGGCAACCTCTACGCGCGCGTTCTGCACGACCTCTACCACATCTATACCGTCGACCGGCATTCGCTGGTGGCAGTGCGCGAGCTCGAACGCCTGCGCACGGGCGAGTTCAAGGACCCGACTCCCCTGCTCACCGAGGTCGCGCGCGAACTCGATCATCTGCCGCTCGTGTTCCTCGCGCTGCTGCTCCACGACATCGGCAAGGGCCACGGCCATGACCACCACGAGCGCGGCGCCAGCCTGACCGCGGAAGTCTCGCAGCGGCTCGGACTGAACAGCGAGGAGATCGACCTGGTCGTGTTTCTCGTCCGCAACCATCTTATGATGTCGCAGGTTGCGCAGAAGGGCGACCTCGACGATCACACCACGGTCGAAGAATTCGCGCGCACCGTCGGCTCGATCGATCGCCTCAAGGCGCTCTACCTGCTGACTTATGCCGACATGCGCGCGGTCGCGCCGAAGGTCTACAACAACTGGCGCGACATGCTGCTCAGCGATCTCTACTTGCGCGCGCTCAAGGTTCTCGAGCAGGGCGATCGCGAGGCGGCCGATCCGGCGCGGCGCCTGGCTACCGTCAAAGCGGCTGTCCGCGAGACTCTGCTCGCCGCGTCGGCTCCTGAAGCGGACGTCACGGCGTTCCTCGACGAGATGCCCGAGCGCTACTTCTTTACGGTGCCGGAAGACGACATCCCGCTGCACTTCGACTTGATGCGCGCGCTCGACGACCGTCCGCTGGTCTGTCGCATCAGGCATTTCCCGGAACTCGAGTTCAGCGAGTTTATCGTCGTGACGCGCGACCAGCCGGGCCTGTTCTCGATGATCGCGGGCGCGCTGACCGCCAACAATCTCAACATCCTGTCGGCCCGAATCACCACGCGCACCAACGGTATCGCGATGGACGTGTTCCGCGTATCGCATCAGATGGGCGAGGTCTCGATGGCGCTGGAGGACGATCGCTGGCTGCGCGTCGAACACGACCTCGAGCGCGTCGTCACGGGCCAGCAGGATATCGCGGCACTGGTCGCCGCGGCGCATCACGTGCAGAGCGCCGGCCGCAAGTTCGTGCGCCATGTGCCGACGGAAGTCACCGTCGACAACCGCACCTCCGAGCAATTCACCGTTATCGACGTTTTCACGCAGGACCGCGTCGGCCTGCTGTTCGCGATCACGCACACGCTTTTCCGGCTCGGCTTGCGGATTCACCTCGCGCGAATCTCGACCAACGCCGATCAGGCGCTCGACGTCTTCTACGTGAGCGATCGCGAGGGCGGAAAGATCGAAGATCTCGATCGGATGCGCGAGCTGCGCGCCGCCCTGCTCGAGAAGGTCGAACAGAATCCTCGCGCCGGAGCGCCCGCGTGAGCGCCGCCGGCTGGGACGAGCTGATCGATCGGCATCTGTCGCGCCAGGCCGTCGAGCGCGGTCTCAGCCATCATTCGATGGAAGCCTACGCGCACGATCTCAGCCTTTTTCAATCGTGGTGCCGCGAGGCCGGCCTGACGCCCGCGCAACTCGACGCCGCCGCGCTCACCGCATACCTCGAAGCGCTCGCGGACCAGGGCTTCGCCGTCAGTTCGCAGCGCCGTCATCTCGCCAGTCTGCGCGGGCTCGCGCGCGAACTGGTGGACGAGAAGATTATCGAACGCGATCCGGCACCGGCCGTGAAGTTGAGGCCGCATCCGCGCAAGCTCCCGCGCACACTGTCGCCGCGCGATATCGAAAATCTCATCGCCGCGATTGACGCCCACGATGCTCGCGGATTGCGCGATCGCGCGATGCTCGAAATGGCGTACGGGTGCGGGCTGCGCGTTTCGGAGCTGGTCGGCCTGCAACTGCATCAGGTGAATCTCGCGGCCGGCGCCGTCGTGGTGCTCGGCAAGGGCAGCAAGGAGCGGATGGTGCCGATGGGCGGTGCCGCGATTCGCGCGCTGAAGACCTATCTCGAGCGACGCGATGAAATTCTGAATCCGGCAGCCGACGACAGCAAGCGCGGCAAGAAAAAGGTCCCGCGGCGCGTCTCCGCGGTTTTCATCACGAGGCTCGGCCGCGCGATGACCCGGCAGGGGTTTTTCAAGGCGCTCAAAGGATGGGCCGCGACCGATCCGCGACTTGCATGGATCAGCCCGCATACCTTGCGCCATTGCTTCGCGACGCATCTGCTCGAGGGCGGCGCCGATCTGCGCGCCGTACAGGAGATGCTCGGCCACAGCGACATCTCGACCACGCAAATTTACACGCATCTCTCCAAGAGCCACCTGCGCAAGGTCCATCGCACCTTTCATCCGCGCGCGATCCGCGTCAACGTAGCGGAAGGTACTGACTGAGTTGGGCGATCTGAACGGAACCATCGCGACCATCTGCGTCGTCGCGCCGCCAATCATGTTCGCGATCATCGCGCATGAGGTTATGCACGGCGTGGTGGCGCTGCGCCTTGGCGACGATACGGCGCTGCGCGCCGGACGCCTCACGCTGAATCCGATTTCGCACGTCGATCTTTTCGGGACGATTATCCTGCCGTTCGGGCTGTATCTGTTTGGTCTGCCCGTGCTCGGCTACGCGAAGCCGGTCCCGGTTGATTTTCGCGTGTTGCGCGGGGGCAGGAGCGGCATGTTGAAGGTCGCGGCCGCCGGGCCGCTGACAAACTTCGTGCTGGCAATCGTGAGCGGACTTCTGCTGCGCGTGATGCCGGCGCTCATGGGCGGCGCGCTCGGCGCCACCGTCGTCTTACCGCTGGTTCGGATGCTGCAGGCGTCGGTGATCGTCAACGTCGAGCTGGGAGTCTTCAATCTCTTTCCCGTGCTGCCGCTGGACGGCGGGCGGGTGTTGTTCAGCGTCCTGCCAATCGCCGCCGCGCGCGCCTACGCGCAGACCGAGCGTTACGGCTTCCTTATACTGCTGGTGCTGCTGTATACGCATTGGCTGGATGTTGCGATCTATCCCGTCATGAACCTGGCGTTCGCTGCTATCTCCTGGATGGTGCAACTTTGAGCGACGAGTCCAGCACGCCGCCCAGGCTCGGAGCCGACGCCGGCGTCCGCTTCCGGCTCCCGATCTACGAAGGGCCGCTCGACCTGCTGCTGCATTTGCTCAAGCGCGCCGAGCTCGACCCGCACGAGGTCACCGCCAGCGTTATCACCGAGCAGTACCTCGCGTGGCTCGAATTGCTCGACCAGTTGAACCTCGACGTGGCGGGCGAATATCTCGTGATGGCGGCGACGCTGCTGTTGATCAAGTCGTTCGCGATGCTGCCGCATCCGGAGCTCGCCGACACCGAGGAGGGCGAGGAGCTCAAGCGCGATCTGGTCGAGCGGCTGCTCGAGTATCAGCGCTATCGCGAGGCGGCTGAAAAACTTTCGGAGCGCGCTCTTCTCGGCCGCGACGTTTTCACCACGCCCGGCGAGAGCGCGCCCGAAGACGCCAACGCTCGGCAGTATACGGTTTCGATTTTCGACCTGGTCGAGGCGATTGGCGCTGTGCTCAAGCGCGTCGCCGACAAGACTCCGCGCGCGATCGAGCTGCGCGACATCCCGGTGGCAGAGTGTATCCCGCGAATACTGCGCGCGCTGGAAGGCGCGGGACGAATCCAGTTCGCCGCGCTGTTCGAGGACGCAAACGATCGCTCGATCGTAATCGCGACGTTTATGGCGCTGCTCGAATTGATTCGCCGGCGCGAAGTTCGCGCCTTTCAGGAAGTGCGCTTCGGCCCGATTTTTCTCGAGCGCGGCGCCGCGGCATGAATGGAGGCTGAGTGGAAGAAGAGCGATTGAAATCAATTCTCGCGAGCCTGCTGTTTGCCGCCGGCGAGCCGGTCTCGATTGCGCGGCTGGCCGCCGTCTTTGACGACGTTCCGCGTGCGACGGTGCAGAAAGCGCTCGCCGCGATGGCCGCCGAGTACGCCGCCGAAAACTGCGGCATCGTGATCGACGAAGTCGCAGGCGGCTACCAGATGCGCACGCCGAAGGACCACGCCGGTTACGTTCGCAAGCTGCTCGCCGCCAAACCGCCGCGTCTCAGCCGCCCGCTGATGGAGACGGTCGCGATAATCGCCTATCGACAGCCCATCACGCGCCCCGAGATCGAACAATTGCGCGGCGTCGACACTGGCGGCGTGCTCGAAACGCTGCTCGAAAAACGCCTAGTCAAGATTGCCGGGCGCAAGGACGCGCCGGGCCGCCCGATAATCTACGAGACGACCAGCGAGTTTCTGGAATTGTTCGGACTGAAGGATCTCGAAGGCCTGCCCGACCTTTCCGAGTTCCGCGAAATCGAGCGCGCAGTCGAGCAGGCGAACACCGGGCCGGTCGAAGGTATCGAGACTCATCCCGAGGATTCCGCCGCGCTCGCGGAGACGCCCGCGCACGACGTTGCCGCGCCGGACACGTCAGGAGAGTCTGCCGAGTCCGATCCAGCGGCTTCCGACGACGACAAAAACCAAAATTCGCACTGACGCGTCCTCACTCCGACGGTTAGGAGAAATACACGATGTATCGCTATCGGCTGCTGATTTTCGTAGCGCTGATTTCGTTTGCCTTCGCCCGATCGTCGTTCGCCGAGCAAAAGGCGCCGCCGGCTCCCGAGAATGACCCGCTGTACATGCGCGCCATCGCGGCGCCCTACCCGCCCGAGGCGCAAATCCTCGACGGCCTCGGTCGCCGGCATTCGGCATACGAATTGTACGTCACGAATTTCGGCAGGACGCCGCTGAAAGTCACCAAGCTCGACGTTACTGGAAAAGACAGCGACAAGGTTGTCGTGAATCAGTCGGCCAGCGGCCCGCAACTCGCCGCGATGTTCGTGCCGGCCAGCGGCGGCGACGCTCGCAAGCCCAACGACCCGAGCCTAAAGCCGGGCGAGACGGGAATCTTCTTTATCTTCGCCGATTGGCTTCCCGACCAGGGCGATCCGGACAACTTCGTTACCGCGATAACGATCGAGC
>JBAWCX010000620.1:0-6047 GCA_049590495.1 Binatus sp. (SeqCode) | reverse complement strand
CGGAGTGGAGGTGGGCGTCACCGTCGGAGTGGAGGTGGGCGCCACCGTCGAAGTGGAGGTGGGCGTTACCGTCGGAGTGGAGGTGCGCGATGCCGTCGGAGTGGAGGTCGGCAATGCCGTCGGAGTGGAGGTGGACGTCACCGTCGGAGTTGGAGTGGCGGCCGCTCCATTTTGAACGTTCAGATTGACAGCTGCCGTCCCGATCAACGCGTTACTGTCGTTGTATCCGTTGACGGCGATGGAGTGCTGACCGTTCCCCACGCTGTTCGAATTCCATGCGAGGGTGAAAGGCGGAGAAGATGCGACCCAGGTTCCGTCGACGTAGAAGTTGACCCAGCTGACTGGCTCGACGTTCTGGACCGCAATCGAGACTGTGCCAGAAACGGTCGCACCGGTAAGCGGCGACATAATAGTCACTTGACCCGTAGGTGTGGGAGTTGCCACAGGGGTGGGCGTCGGCGTCGGAGTCTTTTTATTCTTTACGCGAACCGATCTATCGGCAGTTCCGATAAGCTGCCCAGACGAATTGAAGGCTTCCGCGGAAATAGTATGCGTGCCGTTGGTGCTATCGGTCGATGACCATGAAATCGGATTGGGGGTCGAAGCGAGAAAGGTACCGTCTATATATACGTTCGCCCATGAACACCCGGCACCCACGGACAGCGAGATCGGTACCGCACCGCTCACCACTTTGCCGCCGTGAGGCGAAGTAATTTTCACGTGAGCGGCGTCCGCTTTCACGGGGCGGCCCAACCCGAACATCACGAGACTACAAAGGAAAACTACGGTGAGACCAACAAAACCGCGCCCACTGCTACGTTCGCGCATGAAAATCGCCCTCCCCAGGCGTGCGCTGTCTGCTCTCGCGGGCAGTATCGGGCCGGCTTCGGCGAGCAGGGGGAAGGACACACTTCACCCTCGCCGGACTAAAGCCGGTCGGCACTCCCGCGGGTTTCCGCGGGCTATTTCAGTGGCGTGATGCCTTCGGCAGGTCTAAAACGAAACCCTATTCGCGACAGGTCTCTCCCCTGCGGACCTGGACTCACTGCCTCGGAGTCTGAAACTCCCCTCGCGCTATGTTAACCGACAATGCTCAAACAGCGCCGGCTACGAATCGGTGCCGAAAGAAGAAGAGGCCTGCGCGCTTGAACCCACTATGCTCGCGGCGCCACGACTCGCCGCGCACGGAAGAGTAGCAAAGGCGCGGCGTCGGTACAACTTTTTCAAGCGCGGCCTTGATTTTATTTTGTATATTTTCTATAGCTGGCAGGTTTTACAATTTTGTACATTTTACAATCGACTTATGCCAAATTCGTGCTCGCGCTGACGGAGTTCGCAAGTCTCAGTTGCTATTGGAGTTTACTAAATGTGAATAGCTACTTCGATCGGACTGGCTAATCTAGTTACATCAGTCGCAAGTTCACATTCGCGCCGGGCGTCACGAGGCATGCGCCGCCTGCAGAGCGCGGACGATCGGGGTTCTCGATGCTTCAGCGACTTTCGCGCGTGTGGCGGCTTGTTCGCGCGCATACAGTCATTCGCATTCGAGCATTGACCAGGCCACCGCCATCATGAGACCGGCGAATGAGCGGAAGTCCACAACCGATTCGGTGAAATTCAGGATTAAGACGGGCAATACGGCCATCGCTGCTATCGATCTCAACTTCCACGGATCGCGATCGGGTAGAAAGCACGCGAGAACCGGCCGCAGCGTAAAGAACAACCAGAACAGCAGCGCCGGTATTCCGAGACTCACCGCGCGCGAGACAAAGCCGTCGTGGAGAGAGCTCTGGTAGCCAAGGTTCCAGACGTCGTCCCAGCCGGGAAAATAATGATTGTTGAGGATCTGACCCTCGACCTCGTAGCCGTAACCCACAATCGGACTTTCCTTGACGCTCTGAACCGCAAAATCCCACGCGACCTGGCGGCCCGTGAAGCTCGCGACATCGCCCCGATCCAGATAGCCGTGCATGCCGGGAATCGCGTATGCGGACGTGTAAAAGATGGCAAATAGAGCCGCGATGGCGATCACGCCTCGGACTCGATACTGCCAAACCAGGTAAACCGCGCCACCGATCGCAATCCCGATAATCGGCGATCGCGAGTCCGCCATCACGCCCTGCGCCAAAGCGCCGAGCATTGCCAAGGCCGCCAGGGCCTTCTTGCGTCCGCTCGCGATCGGCCAATAGCCAACACCCGCGCCGAGCGTCGCCAGCGTCAGGTTGCCGATCTCATTGGGCTCGGTGAGAAATCCGGTGAATCGCAGCATCCCGCTCTCGGTATCGGGCTGCCACGACGTGATCGCCGGAATAAACATGGCCAGGAAGTTGGCCGCGACCACCACTCCGCAACCGGCGAGCAGGACTCCCATCACCTTGCGCGCATCTTCCGCACTTCGGACTTCCGCCGCCATCGCGCACAGCGCACAGAACGGGAGGATCGCTGCGATTGCCCGAGCAAGTGAAATTTCCGGCAGCATCGAATAGGACACGCTGACCAGCGCCCAAATCAGGTAAATCGCGTAATCGCGAAATCCTCCCTTGCGCAGGATTCCGGACTTCCACACGGAGGAAATGAACGGCAAGACAAACAGCAACCCAAGCGGATATCTGACAAAAGCGCCGAGCTGTGGCAGGTCAGTCCCAGCGAAAGAGCTGGCCGCCACCGCTTCGATGAGTACGAAGACAATCAATAGCCAGGTGACGTGACGGCTCGTGCAATAGATAGCCCAGGGCACAGTCGCTGCCGCAACCAGCGCCAGAGCGATCATGCCGCCACCAACGGGATGAATCAGTAGACCCAGGATCAGCAGGCCGGCCGCCGCCGGCGCCAGATATTCGAGTCGAGGAATCGCCAGCGGAAAACTCGGCAAACTCCGAACGCTTCCAGCGCTCAGCTCGATGTCAAGTTTCGACCTTCGATTCTTCTGTTCATTGCCGGTGCGATCGCGCGGGAACGTTTGTAAATCTTGCAACATGTTCAGGTGCTGAAAAAGCAACACAGATGCCACGCCGCCGATTGCGCGATTTCAGTTTCCCTGTCCCTTAAATTGCGTGCGACGCGACCGTCAGGCGTGAAGCTCGAAAGGGAAATTTCTTCACAAGTACCCAATTCGCCGCCGAGCGGAACTCACCGCTGACTCACAACATTTCGAGCTGGCTCAGAAAAAGAACTGGTGGGCAGCCAGTTTCTTCTGAAAATTCTCGACAGTCGTCCTTCCGAAGTGTGACTCGATAAATCGGCACACAATCTGCATGTCTTCGATGTGACAGCATTGCCGACGGGTATCAATTAAGTCCTTTAGCTCCGGTGGGCGCGGCCGGCCGAACGCTCCCCACCACGACGACAGGCTAGTTCCTGCGCCCGCCCGGAGCTTTTCCATAGCGCTATTCGTTGAACGCGGGGAGGATTCCGTAACCACAAGCACGACAGTTAGATTGTATCAATGAATATTCGCTTCATTGGGCATGCGTGCGTAGTCGTCGAGTGTTCAGGCACGTCGATCCTGATGGATCCGTGGCTGTCCGGCAAAATTTTCAACAACTCCTGGACTCTGCGCCCGAACCCCGCGTTCGATTCCGCCTTGCTGGAAGGTATCGACCACCTATGGATTTCGCATGAACATCCCGATCATTGCCACTTTCCCACCCTCGCTTCATTTCCGGACTCCTTCAAGCAACGGGTAACTATCCTCTTCCAGACCCGCGATTCTGAAAAGATGATCGCGGCTTTCAAGGGCCTCGGCTATCAACGCTTCCGACTTCTCCCGCATCGCGAGCTACTGCCGCTGACCAACGATTCCTCCGCTCCAGGAGGCGCGCGCGTATACTGCTACCATGCAGGACTGATGGATTCGGCGTTGGCCGTCATCGACGACGGACAAGTGGTACTCAATGCCAACGACGCTCGCATAAGTACTGGCGAATGCAAGCTCATTCTCAATGATCTGAAACACGTCGATGTACTGCTCAACCAGTTTTCACTGGCTGCGTACGCCGGATTCGAGCCGCCGGAGCGCTATCTGCCCGAGCGCGCCAAACAAATTCTGCACAACGTTTCGGAGACTCATCGGGCGCTGGATGCGAAAGTCACCATCCCGTTCGCAAGCTTCATTTATTTTTCGACCGAGGACAACAAATATGTCAATCCATTCGCCAACACGGTCGGCGACGCCTACGAGTATCTGAATCGTCAGGGTCAGGTCCCGGTAGTTCTCTACCCCGGAGACACTTACGAGGTCGGCACGAAGCATGACTCTTCCGAGGCGCTGCATCGCTACGAAGCGCTGCCAAAGTGGGACGAGCTGCCATATGATCCGCTCGAAACCAAGCCACTCACGGCGATTTTCGACGCGTATTCGGCAGTGGCCGAGCAGATACGTGAACGGTACTCGCGCGCCCTGTTGTTGCTGTTGCGTCCGGTGACTATCAAGGTCTCCGATCTGGATAAGACTATTGTATTTTCTCTGGCAAGCGGAACGATCGAGGAAGTATCCAATTCGACTATGCCGGACCTATCGATAAACTCTCAGCCGCTATGGTTCGGATTCAAGTTCCCATTCGGAATTCAGACCCTGGGAGTATCCGCTCGATTCAAGCTTCATCGGAATTTTCGAAATTGGAAGATGCATCGGATCGTCTTTTCGTTGAACAACGGCGGCATCTACCTGAGGCCTAAATACATCTTAACGGCCGACTTCATGAACTATGTGCGCAGCCGACTTGCCGGCGGGATGACGCAGGCCGTTCACTACTACCGCACTTCACTCTAGAGGTCTTGTTGCGAGAGCAGTTCCTCGCTCC
The DNA here is from genome assembly GCA_049590495.1 of Binatus sp. (SeqCode). Classification (GTDB taxonomy): domain Bacteria; phylum Desulfobacterota; class Binatia; order Binatales; family Binataceae; genus Binatus. The sequence goes on along the minus strand of JBAWCX010000620.1, from coordinate 1,245 downwards.
TTGGCTCTTCGCCCCTCGCCACCCGCAAGGCTCGCGATGCACGCTGCCAGAAAAGATTGTCCGGGTATCGCTGCGCCAACCTGTTGACCACCGCATCGCCTTTCCACATCAGGAACGGCTTCGCCAACGGGTTGAAGACCACATGGTCGGTGAAGGGCTGCATCGTAAAGCCCATGCTGGTTTTGAAGTAGTGAAGTCCCTTTCCCACCGCGAGCGCTTTAGGGCCATGCGAGATGTAGCCGACCTCCGGACATGCCAGCTTGGTTTTCATTACGGTGAACAGCAGCGCGTTGTTTGGATAGTATTTGAGCAAATCCGAGGCGCTCTTTTGTAAGTGTATGTAGTAGCAGTCCTCGACCAGCATCCCGACGATGAAAGTTGCCAATCGATTCTCGACGAAGGCGCCCCACGCCTCGAAGTCCGGCGAGCGGCGCGCGTTTGCGCAGAAGCGTTGCCACTCCACCTCGGTGGTGCTCGGCATCGTGCCCATCTGGCGCATCGTGGTCTCCGCCGTCAAGGCGTAGCCATGCTCGGCCAGGTACGAGAACTCGATTTGCTCGATCCGGCATCGAGCCAGGCCCCTGCGCGTTTTGCTGCGAACGTTCTGCGACGTCAGCGTGTCGATGTCGTAGTCGCGATCTGAGCATACGTACATTCCGCCACGCGGGCCGGCTTTGTCCGGGGTTTTCGGATAGCGCAGCGCAAATGCGGGACCCTTAATCAGGACCTGCGCCAATTCGGCCGCGGAAGGATCGACGAAACGATGAATTGGCAGGCTCTTGAAAAGGAAAGGCTTTGGATTGTACCAATAGCAGCTCTCCGTCTGTATCACTCGATTACCGATGGCGCTGAAAAATTGCGCCAACTCAGATGCCTGCATCGCTCTTCCCTTTTAATCCCGGCTCAACCAGATTTCGCGCCAGTAATGATAATTCGAGCGCTGGCAGAAAGAGCGCTGACCGTCGCAATATACGGCCTGCAGCACGATACATGGGGTTCGGAAGCCCCTGAGCTGGCCGCTGCGCTCGTCGATCCGCCGCTGCATGTTGGAGAGCACCGGAAACTTGCGGCCGCAGAACTGGAACATCTCGGACTTGAATTCCATCCCGCGGTTACATCCGTTGCGATCCAGCGTGCGCAGGATTTCCAGCATTCCGCGAACCCGCACCATTTCGCCGGGCCGCAGATCGAGCGACGTCGCCGGAGTTTTCCTGTATCGATCGGCATTCCAGGGCGCGCGCGTCC
>JBAWCX010000619.1:0-14872 GCA_049590495.1 Binatus sp. (SeqCode) | reverse complement strand
TTCCACTCGACTTCCATCTGTCTGCGACCGGCGGTTTGGGATTTCCCACCGGTGCCAGCAAGATTTCCAGCCACGGCTACGATCCCTACACTCAGTTCCCCTGGTCGCGACGATTGAATGAAGACTGGTCGCTTCACGGGATGTTCACCGTCACCTGGTTTACGAGCCAGCACGCATTCAATCCGACTTTCGAACCGACGTTGTCGCTTGAACGGGACATAGGGCGGACGTACGACGTGTTTGTTGAGTACGTCGGCGACTATCCGAATCATGCGAGGCCCAGTCAGATTCTCGACGGCGGCGGTTCCTGGCGGGTGACGAGACTTCAGCAGCTCGATTTTCATGTCGGCTTCGGGCTGAACAGCAGCTCTCTAGATCACTTTTTCGGTATCGGCTACTCGTTTCGGTTTGACGGACTGTTCTGAGGTTTGCCGGAGACAAATTCTTAACCAGTACTTGGCTCAGAGATTGGCGCTCGAACAGACGGTGGGATCACCGTTACCGAACTAACGGACGGCAATCGCGCGGTCTGGGGAAACAATTTGGGAATTCAGAGCGACGTTGTCATCCTCGGAAAAACCTTCGCAGTGGCGTTCGCCGTGGGACTCGACGTCTTAGCGATCTCCGTAGGCGTCGGGGTCGCGCGGCTCACTTTCGAAGCGAGTTTGCGACTGGGGTTGGCGTTCGCCGGGTCCGAGATCGCGATGCAGATGATCGGTTATGCGCTCGGCGTGGGTGCGGGTCGCGTCCTCGGCAACGTAGCCTCCTACATTGGATTCGCGCTGCTGGCCTTCATCGGATTAGTGATGATTCGAAACTCTTTTCGCCGTTCCTCCGAGGCGACGTTCGATGTGACAAAAGGAATGGGTTTGCTGCTGACCTCTCTATCGATCAGCCTTGACTCACTTGGCGTCGGAATCGCTCTTCCCGCGGTCGGTATACCGCTTGTGCCGTTGCTGATTCTTGTATCGATCACCACGACGACTTTTACCTTTATCGGATTGGCGTTTGGCGCGCGTCTGGGCGAACGGTACGAGCACGGCGCTGAACGCGCGGCCGGTGCGATGCTTGTCGTGCTCGCAGTCTCATTCACCATCGAGCGATTCGTGTAGCCGGTCATCTCGTTGATGCTGTTTTAGTCCGGCGTTGAGACCAAAGAATCAAAAGCCTTTGCGAGTGTCTAAGCGCGTGCCAACCTTTGACTGATTGCTTCCCAGTTGATGCAACTGCTAATCGGCTCGTCCGCCATCAAGCGACTGATATTCTCTGCCACATGCTGGCTGATCCCTCGATAGGAAACATCGGTGACGCCAGCGATATGAGGCGTGGCAAGAACGTCGGATCGTTGCAACAGCGGGGAGCGACGATCGAGAGGCTCATGCTCGTACACATCGAGCGCGGCGCCTGTTAGCCGTCCTCTCGAGAGCTCACGCAAAAGAGCCGGCTGGTTAATCACACCGCCCCGACTCGCATTGATGACACAGGCCCCCGAGGGCATCGACGCAAGCACAGTATCATTGACGAAACCGCGCGTCTGGTCAGTTAAGCGAACACATAGAAATAGATAGTCGCTTTGGTGCGCCAGCTCGGAAAGCTGGTCCGGGCCTCCGATCCATTCGAGTCCCAATCGTTCGCAGAGCGAGGGATCCGGCCTCCGCTTCAATCCCCGCAAGCGCATTCCGAACGGCTTAAGCCGCACCGCAAGCGCCTTTCCGATGCCGCCGAGGCCGACGATGCCGGCGGTGCGCCCGAGCAATGCTTGTCCACACGGCCAACCCCACGGTGAAGCGGTGCGGATGCCGTTCTGCGTCTCGGCGAGTCTGCGGCTGAGCGCGATCGCAGCCATGATGCACCACTCGGCGACCGATTCCGCGTTACCGGTGCCAGCGCTCGGCACATTGGCCACCGCCACGTTGCGCGCCGTCGCCGCCTCAATATCTATTGCTTCAAGGCCCGCGCCCCACTGCTGGATGAGACGCAGGTTCTCGATACGATCCATCAGCCTAGCGCTGATGGACGACATCATCGGGATCAGCACCTCGGCCCGAGAACCATGTTGAGCAAGGTGATCGATCGAGACCGCGTCTACTTCGATTCCTGGCAGAGCGTGCTTGAGGTATTCGCGCACCGCCGGGAAAGCAAGTCCCGCGAGGACTACCCGCGGGTACTTCGCCAGGGAAACATCACGAGCGTGATTCGTGTTAGAAGCCACTGGCGGCCCGATTGTGAACGGTCTCGAACGGGAAGGGGCTTCCGGCTCTCAGGGGGATAAATTCTTGATGCAGGCGCATTGCCCGCCAGCGTTCCTCACGCCTCGAGTAGGGCCGGAATCCGGCGTTTCTACATCCCTTGAGCGAGGCCTCGTTGCCAATCCTGATATAGTTGTAAGCCCATCTAACTGAGGGCTGCAATTTCACTGCTTCCTCGGCAATCATGACCATCGCCGCGCTCATCACTCCGAGCCCTCGGAACTTCTCGAAGGTATAGGCGAATTCGAGCATGCATTCATCAGCTTTGAGAGGTTCCGGAATTTCTCCTTTGAAGTGTCGCTTAAAGCGCGGCCATTCGAAGCTGAAGATCAGCCAGATCATAAAGGCGAGTTCCCCAGCCTCAGTGACGGCTACATAACCGCCTGGAATATTGTCCAGTAACACCGGCAGCCGGCGCGGGCGCTCTGCTGCTATCGACGGAAAGTCGCCGACCTCCATCGGGCGTAGCCGGATCGGAATCTTCGGTGGATGCGCGTGATGGTGTTCACGCAGATCGCGCCGCAGCACCAAAGACGTTTCATTGGACCACAGGCGGTCGCGAAACTCTTTAAGCACCACGCCGCTTTCGCCGCGTCTAATCATACGGAAGATAGTGCTACCCAAATATTTCATTTGATGGACCAGCTGCGGACTTGGCAACCAGGCGGTCGTTCGCTTCACTTTTCGGACGACACGACGCGACGGGGGGGCGGCGAAAAAGGGCATTCCTTGGCAAAGACCCCCAACCGCGCCTGCACGTCATGAAATCTCTGCTGGGTGACAGAGCCGGTCGCATCGGCAATTCTGGCATCCAGGGAATCCGCGTTCTGCAAGTATTCAGTTATCGGACGTGGCGCCTGGGCCGCGCGATCATCGAGAAGTCGTCGAGCGTTGGCAAGTGGTTGCATCGGATCCTTGGCGCGCGCGGCGTCTCTCATCCCTTTCACGGCCTTGATCGCATCGAGCGATCCGGTCAGCGACCTGGTCCGGTTACTGCCGAGGTTATTGCGCGGTAACTGGAGATGCTCGTCGCGCCAGGTCCCTATGAACGAGCGTAGCTGAAGGCATTCGTTGCCAAGCAGGTTGAGCAAGAATGCATCGCGCGATCGGTCCGGATTTTCAGCCGCGCGCCGAATCGCGCTCTCGACCGGGCAACCAAGGTCGTCGTGCGGTTGTGTGCCGGCGATCGAATTGGCCAACGCCTCCCACAACTGCTGATAGAGGTCTCGAAACAGGTGAAAATGCAGATTTACCGAATGACTCCCGCTGGTGAGCCCAAGATTCTCACGAATATTGTGATAATCCGAGGTCACCAGATTGTCAGTCATCGGTGGTAATGAGGCGAGAATACCGGTGCTCAGAATGTTCGCGCAGCGCAGGTGTTTGTAGGCGGCGTGCGGACGGCGCGCGGCGATTTCAAGAATAGCCTTTTCAATTCGATCATTGATCTCCACACACAATATTTCGGGAATCTGATGGAGCCCCCGGAATTGAGTAAAGAATGTATCGCCGGTGAGGACTCGGTCATAAACTGCGTCTCGCATTCCGCCCGTCACTACGAATTTCTCGTAGGACGGTACCTCGACCGGCACATACACCGCGGACAAATTTCGCTCCCACACAGTGGTTTCGTGACTGCAAATTCGGCTCAGATGAAGAAGTCGTAACTCATTACTGTGAAGAGATTCTTCAGCGAGCGACTTCTCAATTTGTAACTCCGATGAGTTTGCGCATAGCGCGATAGCGAAATCGAAACGCCTGAGCGCTTGGGAGTAAACGCGCAATGCCGGCGAATCACTGATCCTTAGCGTGCCATCCCCACCGGTATCGCCGACCAACCCAAGTTGATGCGGCAGCACGCTCAGATGGACCATCACCTGATGAAAGCCGCGCGCCCATGACATCTTTGCCGCTGCCGGACCAAAGCGCCGATCCTCGACGTCCGCAGCGGCGCGCGAAAGTAGGTCTTCAAGATTCAACAGCGCGATTTCCACAGCCTGAAAAATTGCGCGCACAGTGCTTTCAGGTGAAGTCGGCGGAAGCGGATAGGAGCGCCTTGCTTCGTCAAGCACGGAGATCGCTTGAAGTTCTGAATATTGCTCCGCGATGACTCCTCTTTCGTTGTAGTACGACATCGGAACTACTCCTCTGAATGATCCAAGGTTCGAGTATCGCAGCGATGAGCACGCGATACCGATCGAGCGCAATCAAGCAATCGACGTGCCGCGAAAGAATCTCGGCCATACTCAGCGGGGGTCCACGTAAGCGAGTATGTATTCAGTAGTTTTTTCTACTGATGAGTTTTCGCAACTTCGAGGCTGTACTGAGGTAATCGAGTGACTAAGAGATAAACTGCGAATAGTCAATCAACTGACTATCTGTATATTCGCAGTCAATCAACTGACTATCTGCATATTTCGAGATTAGTATATTGCGGTGCATTGCAAACAACGGTTATCCCGCACGTTACACTAACTAATCTGGAATTGTACGTTCCCTTGCACCTACTGCGTAATCATCACGTCTGCAACTAGGATTTCGCTCGTGCCTCGCCAGTGTCAAGACGAAATTTTTTCAGTGCCTCTCATATTCGCGCGGTTACGGGAACCATCCGCGCTTGCAATCTGTTCATTTAAAAATGGCTCGGGCCTTACGCGCTGGATTCTGCGAGAGCCGACAATCGGCGCCAAGGCTACGCCGCAAATGTGGTCGAACCCAGCCTTGTCAGGAGCTGAATGGTTTGTCGGATTGGAGTTGGTGCGCGCCTCGGCGAACGATATGAGCGAGGCGCAGAACGTGCCGCCGGCGCGATGCCCGTGATGCTGACCGCACTATTAGCGACCAAGCGGTTCTTCTGAGCTGCTCGATCTCGTCGAGCATCCGAGTCCGCGGTGATTCCCCCTTCTCTGTTTCCCCTCTCCCTGCAAGGGAGAGGATCAAGGTGAGGGTCCTTGTTCAGCGCGCGTTTCGCGCGCGATTCAAGATTCTGCCTCTGCCTGAGCGTGACTCTGGACAGCGTCTATCATGCCAAACAGTACAAAGAAGCGCTCGGGGGGTGAACTTTTAGGCCTTACGCCGGAGCGCCAGCCGTGCTCTGATCGCGTAATGGTCAACAGCCAGCACGCCGCCAACTCACGCACTCGCCCGGAAAGTCAGGGCGACTCGCATTCGCTGACAGCGACGGCCTCGCTCGCGCGAAATACTAATTTTGACGGAACGAAACTACCCTTAGTAGTGCAGACATCCCGAAACCACTACGGAGTGTATAGTTGCCCCACGCCCACCCGTAACATGGCCGTAATGCTTATATTTTGGGCGGCCTTCCGCACCGTTGGCGACAAGATCGAACTTACTGTTACGATTGTAGCCCGTGAGCACCACCACCATGGGCGTTAGCAGCGCATCGAGCCAAAACTTCGCGGAACGTCTCAAGGAACCCGGCACTGGCGCCGCGGTTCTGATCGCCGACGACGATCCCGCTATTCGCCTCGTTTTGAGGCATCGCCTCGAAGCCGACGGCTATCGCGTCGACGAGGCGGTCGACAGTGGCGCCGCGCTCGCTGCGCTGCGCACCAATCGCTTCGACGTCGCCCTGCTCGACATCATCATGCCAGGCACCGGCGGACTCGACGTACTGTCCGCCGCGCACGGCGAGGCCGTCCGCACGCTGATCATAGTCATCACCGCCGCGAGCACGATGAACAACGCGGTCGAAGCGATGAAGCGCGGCGCTCACGACTACCTGACCAAACCGTTCGCCAACCTCGATCTGGTCGCAGCCGCCGTCAAGCGCGCGGTGGAAGTCGGCGCGCAGGCCGCGGACCTCAACCGCCTCAAGGACGAGGTCAATCGCCAGCTGGTCGGCGGCGAGATAATCGGCCGCAGCGCCGCGATGCAGGACGTCTACAAGCTGATCGGACGCGTCGTCACCAACGACGCGACCGTTTTGCTCAGCGGCGAGAGCGGCACCGGCAAGGAGTTGGTCGCGCGCGCGATTCATTTCAAATCGGCGCGCTGGCGCTCGCCGTTCGTCGCCGTCAATTGCTCCGCTATCCCGCACGGCTTGCTCGAGAGTGAGCTGTTCGGGCACGAACGCGGCTCGTTCACCGGTGCGTCCGAGCGGCGCGCCGGAAAGTTCGAGATGGCCGATACCGGCACAATCTTCCTCGACGAAATCGGCGACCTGCCGATCGAGTTGCAGCCCAAGCTGCTGCGCGTGCTGCAGGAGCGCGAGTTCAACCGCGTCGGCAGCGTCGAGACGCTCAAGCTGAAGGCGCGCGTGATCGCGGCGACCAACCAGAATCTCGAGACGCTGGTCGCTGCGCGGAAATTCCGCGAGGACCTGTACTTTCGGCTGCGCGTGATCCCGATCCAGATGCCTGCGCTGCGCGAGCGGCGCGACGATATCGGCGAGCTGACCGACTATTTCGTCTCCAAGGCCGTGCAGGAAATGGGCGCGCGCGCCTCAACTATCAGCCCCGAAGCGCGCATCAAGCTGGAGTCCGCCGATTGGCCGGGTAACGTGCGCGAGCTCGAAAATGCCGTGATGCGCGCGGCGCTGCTCGCGCCGGGCACTACGATTCGCGCCGACGACGTCGAGCTCACGCGCCCAGGCGCCGCGGGCGGCATGGCAACCGCGTCGGCCGACGGTGCTTCCCTCGGCGATATCATTTCGGGGCGCATCGCGGGATGGTTCGATTCGCCCGGCGGCGAAGAACCGCGCGACCTCTACCATCGGCTGGTGGCGGAAATCGAGCGTCCGCTCGTCGAGCTCGCGCTCAAGCGCGCGGGCGGCAACCAGGTGCGCGCGGCGCGGATGCTGGGACTCAATCGCAACACGCTGCGCAAGAAGATCACCGACCACAAGATCGTATTGACCAAGTTCCCCGGCGGATGACGCGGCTGCCATCGCATTTTTACGCGATGATCGATCAGACGCGCGGGCACGATCCGGTCGCGCTCGCCGAGACCCTGCTCGACGCCGGCGCGCGCATCATGCAGCTGCGCCTCAAGGATGCGCCCGGACGCGATTTTCTGGCCGCAGCCCGCGCAATCGCCGAGCTGTGCCGTAAGCGCGGTGCGATTCTCATCGTCAACGATCGAGTCGATATCGCGATTCTCGCCGACGCCCACGGAGTGCATCTCGGATACACCGATCTGCCGCTCGAAGCAGCGCGAAGAATAGCCGGTCCCGGCAGAATGATCGGAATCTCGACCCATAACGTCGAGCAGGCGCGCGCGGCAGAAGATGGCGGCGCGGACTACATCGGATTCGGACCGATGTATCCCGGCGGCCTCAAGAACAACCCTACCGGGATGGGCCTCGACAGTCTTCGCGCAATCCGCGCCGCCGTGAAGATTCCAATCGTCGCAATCGGCGGAATCACCGAAGCGCGCGTGCCAGAGATTCTCGCGGCCGGCGCAGACGCCGCGGCAATCATCACCGACGTAGTGAACGCCCCGGACATCGGCGCAAAAGTCCGCTCGATCCTCGCGCTCGCGCGCCACTGAAGATTTACGCCGTGGCGGGGAGCGGCGCCGCTGGTTGCCGCGCTTGCTCGGATTCGAAGGAGCGGCACGAGTAGGTGACGGCCGCGCCGAGGAGGCACATCACGACGAACACTTCGAACGCGGGCACATAGCTGCCGCTGAGATCGTAGATCTTGCCCGCGCCGACTGGACCGACGAACGCGCCGAGAGTGTTGAAGACGCCCGCGAGGCCGCCTATAGAGCCGAAGCGCTTGAGCCCGAGCGACTCCGCCACCAGCATCGGAACCAGCACCAACGGTGCGCCTAGCGACAATCCGAAAATCAGCACGAACGGAATCAACACGGCCGTGCGCGCCGCACCGAAGATCAGGATCATGCCGACGCACGCGGCCAAAAAGTTGAACGTCAGCGCGATTCGGGCGCTCACGCGATCGGCAAACAGACCCATCCCGAGTTTGCCGAAAGCTGCGAACACGTAGATCAGACTCATCATGCCGGCTGCGAATGACTGCGTGTAGCCGATCTCGGTGAGATAGGTAATCAGGTGCAACCCGGTGCCAGCCGCGATGGCGGCGAAGAAGAACTGCGCCGCGGCAATCATCCAGAATGAACGGCAGCGGAACGCTTCGCGCAGCTCGAATCCGGGCAACGCGTCGCTGGCTTGCGCGACGCTAACGCCCTCGGCCTGCGGCGGGCGCGTCCTGACGACGAGGATTATCAGCGGGACGACGATCACGAACATCGGAATCGCGAGCGCGACGTAGCCCGCGCGCCATCCGCCACGGGCGATCGCGAAGTTCCCAACCATCGTCATCGCAGCACCGCCGAGTGAGGTGCCCGCGAACGTCAGGCCCATCGCCAGCCCGCGACGCGCGCCGAACCAGTTGGCGATGACCATCGAGCACGGCAGCAGCGTCGACGCGCCGATGCCGACGCCAAGCAGTATGTACGCGCCGAACAGCGGACCGAACGAATCGACGCGGCTGGCGATGAGGAAAGAGACGCCGGTCATGACTACGCCGGCGACCATCACGACCCGCGCCTCGACACGATCGAGCAGCCATCCGATCAGCGGCGCGCTAAGCCCCGCGGACAGCGGCAGCGCGGCGCCCTGGAGCGTCGAGAGCTGCGCGCGCTTCCATCCGAAGTGTTTCAGGAGATGGGGAAAGAACAGGCCGCCGGTGTTGTAGCCGGAGCCGAACACGAACACCAGCGTAACGAAAAGGCTCGCGACGATGATCCATCCCTGTCGTTCCCGCTGCGTCATCAGATGCTCCTCGCAGAGAGACTTATAGCGACACGACGCCTGATCGTCGAGTGCGAAACTGGACGCTGCGCGACCGGTCGTGCGGACGACTATTCGAGCGCGGTAATCGGGATGAATCCTTCGAGGCCGCTCTTCATTCGGATTCTCATGTAGTTCAGCGCAATGCCGACGACGTGAACATTGTGCCCCTGGTGAACCTCGGCGAGCTTCTTGGCCCATCGATTTGGTTTGTCGAGCACGCCGGCGTCGTGACTTAGCACGAAGACTTTGTCGGCGGGCTTCATGAGTTCGACCGCTGATGGATCGATGTAGCCGGTTTGCCCGGACTTGAGCCTCACCTGCAAATAGTAGTGAGTGGCGCCGGTCACCTCGACAAATTTGTCACGCGTCAGCTGCTCGATATGCTTGCTGTTCTTCGCGGCCGCGGAATAGACCGGCGCGTCCTCGAGCACCTTCAGCCGCGCCTTTGCCGGCTCGATTTCCGGTGCGCGGACGCTGTTCCTGCTCGACACGTGATGCGCATGGGACTTCGCTGTCGGCGCGGGAGGGGTCGTCATCACGCCGGATTCGGCTGGCGCCGTTGGGCTCGTCGCCGAAGATGGAGAATTGACGGGTGCGGCGCCGCTCGGACCTTCCGCGGGGACGATCGAAGTCGAAGGAACGTCTTCCTCGCCGATTCCCGCCGCGAAAGCCGGCGCCGACAATGCGAACGTCGCCACGGCAGCGGCCAGCAGAGCCGTCATGCGCGCTGAACGAAAGCTACGATGAACCATCTTCCTCTTCCTCCGCTCCTCAACTTTGCGGAGCAAATTCTATTCTAGCAGGCTCCGCATACGGTGCATCGCTCGACGTCGCACGGCGGGCTCTGATGCTCGTGATGCGCCTTCTTTCGTTCGGCGAGCAGGAACCACTTGTGAATATGATGATCGATAAAGTCCCACGGCAGCAGTTCGTCGTGGACGTAGTGGCGCGTGACGAAGAAATCGGGATCCGGCAACGATGAAGTCTCACCCGCCGCGACTTCGCGATGAATCTTCGACAACTCATGCCAGATGGGCCCCGCGCTCTCACATCCCGCGGCCTCGAGCCGTTCGAGGATACCGCTCACGCGGCGATCGCCTCGCGAGACCATGGTCTGGAAATACGCCTCGCGCGGCGACTCCGCGTCGAGCTCGACCTGACCCAGGCGCGTGAGCCGTTGGCGCAGCATCGCGACCTTGCGCTTGATCGATCGCGCGTCCTGCATCGGATCCCATTGAAACGGCGTCCACGGCTTGGGCACAAACGGGTTGAGCGACACGGTTACCGAGCCGATACGCGTGCGGCGCGCGCGGGCGCGCTCGAGCACCTTGGCGACCAGGTCGGCGATCGCGAGCACATCTTCGTCGCGCTCCTCGGGCAACCCGATCATGAAATAGAACTTCAGATTGCCGACGCCCTCACCCAGCATCATCTCGGCCGCGCCCAGAATTTCAGCCTCAGTAAGATTTTTGTTGATGACCTTGCGCATCCGCTCGCTGCCCGCCTCCGGCGCGACGCTCACGCTTTGATTTCCGCCGCGCGCCAACGCCGATGCGAGCGCGGGTGAAATGCAATCGGCCTTCAGCGACGAGGGCGACAGCCGCCCGCCGCGATCGACGACCGCAGACGCGATGTCGGCGACGCCGGGCACACTCGCCATCTCGGCGCCGACCAGGCCTATCACCTTGCGCTCGCCAAGACCGCGCTCGGCCTCGGCGATCAGCATTTCAGGCGCGCGATAACGTATCGGGCGATACATGAAACCCGCCGCGCAGAAGCGGCATCCCCATTGGCATCCGCGGCTCGCCTCGACCAGGAACATGTCGCCGAAGACGGATTCCTCGGTGAGTATCAACGAGGACGTGGTGAAGCGGTTGAGGTCGCGAATCAGGCGCCGATTCACCTGCCCGTTGCCCGGACCGCGATATTTCACCGTGCCCAGGCGGCCCGCGTCGTCATAGACGGGTTCATAATAATCGGGAAGATACGCGCCCTGCACCGACGCGAGCTCGCGCAGTTGATTCGGCGAGCCGCGCGTCTCATCCCAGCGCTCGATGAACTCCGGAACCATCTCTTCACCCTCGCCGATCAGAAACAGATCGATGAAATCGGCGATCGGTTCAGGATTGAGAAAAACGGCAGAGCCGCCCGCGATGATCAGCGGAAAATTGCGGCCGGCGCGATCGGCTCGGCGAGCGGGAATGCCGGCCATCCGCAGGACGCTCAAGACGTTAAGATAGTCAGTCTCGAAGGAAATCGAAAACGCGAGAATGTCGAAGTCGGAGAGCGGACGGCCGCGCTCGAACGACACGAGGCGCTCGGCGCCGGTCCGGAACGCGTCGCGCTCGTCGTCGTCGGGCAGGAACGCGCGATCGGCGGCAACGGACGGATCGGATTCGAAGATATGGAACACCGCCTGGAAGCCGAGGTTCGCCATCGCGAGCCGGTACGTATTGGGATAGATGACGCAGACCGAAATGTCGCCGCCGGGCTGGCGCGCATAGAGCACTTTCTCGCGCGCGATGCGCTCGAGTGCGCGCTTACGCGGGTACATTTGGCGACTCCGACATGATCATACAGAGTATCGCCGGGCGGATGGCACGCTCAAGAGGAGGTCAAAGGCCCTTACGCAATAACGCGGTCGGGGCGCGTGTAGATGTTGAAACTACCGTCGCGCAGGAAGCCCACAAGCGTCGTCCCGATGTCTTCGGCCAGCTCGACCGCCAGCGACGACGGCGCCGAGACCGCTGCGAGGATCGGCACGCCCGCGGCCGCGGCCTTCTGCACAATCTCGAAGCTGAGGCGGCCGCTGACCATCATTATATGACGCGCCAGCGGGACCATCGCATTCGTCAGCGCGTATCCGATTACTTTGTCAACCGCGTTGTGACGCCCGACGTCCTCGCGTATCGCGAGTATCGTACCGTCGAGACTGAAAATCGCGGCACCGTGGAGTCCTCCCGTCGCAGAGAACACGCGCTGACCCGCGCGGAGCTTCTCCGACAGCGCGAGCAGTATCGCGGGCGTGACGCGCGCGGAATCCGAGGCGGGCGCGACGCGGCGTCGAATCGAGTCGATGCTGGTCTTGCCGCATACGCCGCAACTCGAGCTCATGACGAAGTTGCGCTTGAGGCGGCTGCGCAGTCCGTCGGCGGGCACATTCAGTATGATGTCGACAGCGTTAGGCTCGGGCTCGCCCTTGCGTCCGCGCACGCGACGAATCTCGCCGAGTTCAGTCACGTCATTTATGAAGCCTTCGGCAAGCAGAAAGCCGGCTGCGAGCTCCTCGTCATGCCCGGGCGTGCGCATCGTGAGTGTGAAGCGGCGGCCGGCGAGTCGAATTTCGAGGGGCTCTTCGACCGCGAGTTTCTCAGTGCGTGTGGAAGTCTGACCAATTCCCCAACTGATCGCGCGATGCTCGCGAATCTCGTCGCGAGCGCCCTCGCTTGCCTCGTCCGCGGCTCGGCTGTGCGTGGAATCCGTTGTCATCCCTGGCCAAGATCTTCCGAGCTGGCCGGCGTCGCGATTTCCGGAATTCCTTGTATCCATCGCAGTCACTATTGAATCGCTATAACACGATTGATGCTGGCGATCTTGATCCCCGCGGTTGCATATTGCAACCTGACAGTTGCGCCGCAAGCGGGAGGTCTACTCGATGATCCGCAAATTCAAATTCGAAGACGAAATGCACGAAAGTCTGCAATGCGTCCCGATGGCGGTGCGGCGCAAGCTGGATCGCGTCGGCTTGAAAATCGGACTCGAGCAATGGAAGTCGCTCGACCGCGGCGAGCGCCTCGCGATCTGCCATTTCCCCGTCGCTTCCGCCGAGGAATGCGACGGGCTCAGCGTGTTTATCCGCGAGGCGATGAAGCGCCGATTCGGCGTCGAGCCGAAGAGTCTGACCGACGCGCAAAGAGCGTCGGCGGAGCCGCCCGCGTCGCCGCCGCTTCGAGTCGTGGCGCATGCCCGCGCGGCCGGCTTCGATCTGAGCGCCGGGGTCTGGTCACGCCTTGACGGCGACGAACGATTCGCGCTGCTCAAGATGGGCGACGCGGAAACGCCGAGTCACAATCTCGCCGCCGCGTTGAAAGAGTTCGCAGTGCCGGCGATTGCGCCGGCCGATCAACCGAGCGCGAAGTGATCGAGGAGCGCCCGCCCCTTCCCCAATTTGAAGCTGTGCCTGAGCGCCGCGGTCACGTACCGTTTCGCGCCGCGAACCGCGTCTTCCAGGCTCGTCCCGCGCGCGAGATACGCCGCGATCGCCGCCGAGAACGCGCATCCTGTTCCATGCGCGCCGCCGCCTGCGATGCGCGGGCTCTTGAGCTCGATGAAACGGCGGCCGTCGTGAAACAAATCCATCGCGAACGCGTGGTCCTTGCGATGCCCGCCCTTGATGACGACCGCACGCGCCCCGAGCTTGATGATCTTGATTGCGGCCTCGCGAATAGCCGCGTCTGAATCGATTCTAATTCGCGCCAGCACCTCGGCCTCCGCGATATTGGGCGTGACGATGCGCGCGACGGGAATGAGCCGCTTTCGAATCGCGCGCTCACCTTTCGGGCCGATCAACAGCGCGCCGCTGCTCGAAACAATGACCGGATCGACCACCGGCGCCGGCAACTTGAGCCGTTCGATCCCGCGCGCCACCGCCTTGACGATCGCCGCGTTGGCCAGCGCGCCGGTCTTGACCGCGCGCGGAACGCATTCCAGCGCCAGCGTATCGAGCTGCGCCTCGACCATCTCGGGCGATACGTTTTCGACCCGTGCCACTCGCCGGCTGTTCTGCGCGATGACCTCGGTGATGACCGAGTAGCCATACACGCCAAGCGCGGCGAAGGTTTTGAGGTCGGCCTGGAGTCCGGCGCCGCCGCCTGGATCACTTCCCGCGATGGTCAGTGCGATAGGATGTTTCGAGTTGGGAGAGGCCAAGAAATGGGCTCTGATGCGTTGTAAAGATCTTATCTAACGGCACGGCGAAGCGAAAGATCGGCGCTTAGTTGATCCGTTGCGGAAACGCGCGATACTTTGCACTGACATGCAAGCATTGATGCGAGTCATATGGCGGTAAGAGGCGAATCGGAATTTCTCAATCTTCCCTTTCAGGAGAAGCTGGAGTTCCTGTACGGCCTTCCCGCGCGCCAGAAGCGAGACCTGATCCTTTCCGCGCCCGAGGCCGAGCGCCTGGTGCAATCGTTTTCGCCCGAGACGCTTTTCTACACGCTCAAGGAAATCGGCAGCGCCGACGCCGGCGACCTGCTCAGCCTCGCGATGCCCGAACAGGTCAAGTCGCTGTTCGATCTCGATTGCTGGAACCGCGACCGCCCCAACGTGCATCGCATGCGCGAGTGGATCGAGGCGATGGCCGACGGCGGACGGCGCAAGCTCGCCGACGCATTGATGGGCCTCGACCTGGAGATGATGTCGATTCTCCTGCGCGGCTACATCAAGGTGCATCGAATCGAAGACGCGGCGTCCTCGCCGGATGCGACCGCGAATCGCTTCGCCCAGTACGACGAAAATTACCTGATCGAGTTCATCCGCCACGACGCAATCTCGCAGCACATCTCGGATTTCATCGAAGAGGCGTTCGAGCGCGACTACAACTACTTCGCCGGCCTGATGGAGGAAATCTATTGGGGCGTCGAGGCCGAGCTCGAGGAAGAGGCCTACCAGTTCCGGCGCGCGCGCCTGAACGATCGCGGCTTTCCCGACTTCTTCGAGGCGCAGAGCGTGTTCGCGTATCTCAAGCCCGAGCAGTTTCTGACGATTCGCGCCGGATATGAACCGCCCAGCCGCGCCGATCTGCCCGACGATAACGAAGTGATCGCTCCCGAGATGGCGCCCG
>JBAWCX010000618.1:0-5929 GCA_049590495.1 Binatus sp. (SeqCode) | reverse complement strand
AACAGGGACCCTACGAGTACTCAGGGTAAACTCCGCCCGCATTTTTTTTCTTAGCACCGGGTGCAGGGGTCACCCCTGCCCAAGGAAGCGTGAAACCCACGGTGGGTTTCACATTAAATAAAGTGATTTCAAACAACTAACCGCATCGCCCCGAAATGCGCTAATCTCCGCGGCAAATGGAGCGGTATCAATGAGACTTCGCGGAAAAGTCGCGCTGATCACCGGCGCTGGCTCTGGAATGGGGCGTGCGGCATCGGTGCTGTTTGCGCGCGAAGGCGCAAAGGTCGCGGCTATCGACGTAACCGAATCGTCCGCCGCCGAGACCGTGCAGATGATCAAATCGGCAGGGGGCGAGGCCATCTCATTGCGCGCCGACGTGTCCGACTCCGAGGACGCGCGCGCGATGGTTGAAGAAACGGTCGACGCATTCGGCGGACTCGACGTGCTCTACAACAACGCGGGCATCGAAGGCGAGTCCGGCTTCATCGCGCAACTCAGCGAGGAGGCATTCGACCGCGTGATAGCTATCAATCTGCGCGGTGTGTGGCTCGGAATGAAATACGGACTGCCCAGAATCGTCGAACGCGGCGGCGGCGCGGTGATCAACACGGCCTCAGTGGCGGGAATCGTCGGACTCAAGGGCGCGGCCGCATACTGCGCGGCCAAGGCCGGCGTTATTTCACTGACGCGCGTCGCCGCCCTCGAGTACGGCCGCTACAACGTTCGCGTCAACTGCATCTGCCCGGGAGTAATCCACACTCCGATGGTCGATCGAATCACCGGACCCGACGGACTGCAGCCGAAATTCATCCAACGCAGCTCGGTGCTGGGTCGCGTCGGCAACGCGGACGAAATCGCACACACCGCCCTGTTCCTCGCCAGCGACGAAGCACCGTTTGCCACCGGAGCGCCATTCATTATCGACGGCGGCTGGATCGCAAGTTAGGTTAGCATTGTGAGCCGTCTGACAGGCAAAGTTGCAATCGTAACCGGCGCCGCCCAGGGAATCGGACGCGCCATCGCGTCGCGGCTCGCCGACGAAGGCGCCAAGGTTGCGCTCGCGGATATCCAGCTCGATTCCGCCGAGCGGGCCGCCGCGGAAATTCGTTCCGGCGGCGCGAACGCGATCGCCGTTGCGCTCGATGTCACCAAACTTGACGACGCAATCGCGGCCGCCGATCGCGTCGAGCGGGAACTAGGGCCTATCGACATCCTGGTGAACAACGCCGGATGGGACGTCCTCATGCCGTTCATCGAGTCCACTCCCGAGTTTTGGAATAAAGTGATAGCGATCAATTTTTGCGGCGTGCTCAATTGCTGCAAAGCCGTCGCGCCGCGAATGCAATCTCGCGGCGGCGGCAAAATCGTTTCGATATCCTCCGACGCGGCCCGTGTCGGCTCGAGTGGCGAAGCGGTTTACGCGGGATGTAAGGCCGCCATCATCGGCTTCTCCAAAACACTCGCGCGCGAACTCGCGGCAAATCACATCAACGTTAACGTCGTTTGTCCGGGACCAACTGAGAGCGCACTGCTCAAGACCGCGATGGCCGGGCGCGAGAAGGTTCTCGAATCGATGGCGCGCGGCATACCGTTTCGCCGGCTCGGGCAACCGGCCGACCTGGCGGGCGCGGTTGCGTTCTTCGCTTCTTCTGATTCGGATTTTGTCACAGGCCAGGTCCTGAGCGTGAGCGGCGGTCTGACCATGGCAGGTTGATATCGATCCGATTTCTGAACTAACGTTCAGAACAACAAACTCTATGAGGACGCACTATCGATGAGCAACCCCACCTCTGCGACCGATATTCGCTTCGCCGGGCCCGAGGGCCTGCCCGCAGACTACAAGGACCTGCTAATCCGGATGCTGTCGATCCAGTCACGCATCGAGTCGGAATACATGCTCGCGCCCGAACGCACTCTCGTGAAGCCGCTCGCGATGGCTCCCACCGCCGAGGACAAGGCCGAGTACGCGGCGTTCTGGTCCGATGAAGTTCGCCACGCAAGTTATTGGATGAAACTGCTCGAAGACCTCGGCGTGACGGTGGACAGCAAGTTCATGGCGTCGCCGATGCCTATCTACATCTTTGAAATGCGCGACCAGGCCATGGACTGGCTCGAATATGGCCTGTTCAGCTTCTTCGCGGACCGGCAGGGCGCCTACATGGGATATGAGTGGCTCGAATGCAGCTACCAGCCGCTCGCGCGAATCGCGGAGCGCGTTCACAAAGAAGAACTCGGCCATGCCGCGTTCGGTTATCGGCTGATCCGCCGGTATTTGCAGCGTGAAGGCGATCGCGGACGCGAACTGTTGATCAAACATCTGGCAAAATGGTATCCGGCCGGGCTGGATATGTTCGGAAAGTCGGGATCCAAGCGGCAGTTCGATTACGTGCGATGGGGCCTGCGTCGCCGCAGCAATGAGCAGATGCGTGATGAGTTTACCGAAGAGGTCAACAATCTGTTGACCAAGCTCGAGATTCCGATCCCCGATCCGACGGCCGGCCGCCGTTTCAGCTAGGGTCATGACTTGAAAAAAGCAATCCTCGAGGAAGCATCGAAGCGTGTCGCGCGAATCAAGCCGGTCGCGCGCGCGATGGCGCCTGATGAGCGCTACGACGCAAACATCGATCACATTTTGCGATCGGCGGCCGCGGTCTTCGCTGAAAAGAGTTTCGGCCTCGCGTCGATTCGCGACATCGCGGCCCGCGCGCGAATATCTTTTCCCCGCATCTATTACTACCTCCGCAACAAGGAGGAGATTCTCTATCTCATCTCGCGGCGCGCGTTCGAACAACTTGTCGCGCTCGCCGAATCGCGGATGTCGGAGAGCGACGATCCAGAAGAGCGCCTGCGTCTATTCATCCGCAGTCATCTCGAGTACCACATGAGCAATCTTGCCGAGATGAAAGTGCTGGTACGCGAAGCCGACTCGCTGACCGGCCGCTACGCTGCCGATATCACGCGCCTCAAGCGCGAGTACTCCCGCATCTGCCGCCGACTGCTCGAAGGCTGTGCTGCGCATCGCAACAAGAGCCTCGACCGCGAGCAGGCGCGAATCCTCACGTCACTGCTGTTCGGTGCGATGAACTGGTTCTACACCTGGTACGAGCCGGCGCGCGATTACGAACAGCGCAGCCGGATCATGGACGAATGTTTCCGTATGATCGCGGGGACCCTTTCCATGCGCTGATGCCGGGCGCAGAGCGACGACGACGATGCTCGAAGGATGCTCGCCATTTCCCGCCGAATTTGCAGAGCGATACGTTCGCGAGGGAATCTGGCGCCACGAAACCATCGCTCAAGCAATCGCAAGTGTTGCCCTCGAGCGGCCCGAATCAATCGCGATCCGCGATTCGACGCGAAGCGTTACCTATTCGGAATTGTTGGCGGAAGCGGACAGCCTTGCCGCCATGCTTGCCAGCAATGGAATCGCGCGCAACGATCGCGTGGTCATCCAGCTCCCAAACTGTGTCGAATTCGCGACGATGACCATCGCGTGCCTTGAAATTGGCGCTATTCCCGTCATGGCGCTGCCGGCCTTTCGCAAAGCCGAACTCGAATACCTCGTGTCGTTCTCCGACGCGAAGGCGATCGCGGTCGCACCCGAGCATCGCGGATTCGATCACGCTGCGCTCGCGCGCGATCTCAAGGCCCGGCTCCCCGTTCTGAAGTCTATCCTTTCGACGGCGCGGGCTGACGGATGCGTTTGGATGCGAGAGCCGCGCCGATCATCGCGTTCGATAGGATCTTCGACTCGCGACCCATTCGAGGTCGCCTTGTTTCTACTCTCGGGCGGTACGACCGGAATGCCTAAGCTCATTCCGCGCACCCACGCCGACTTTTTGTACAACGCGCGCGAGTCTGCTTCCGCGACGGGTCTAACCTCAGAATCGCGCATCCTGATTGCGCTTCCTGCCGCGCACAACTTTCCGCTCGCGTGTCCCGGATTGCTAGGCGCGCTGCTCATTGGCGCGCGCACGTTCTTCTCTCAATCAACCAAGGCGGCCGATCTCGCGAGTATTATTGAGCGCGAAGAGATTACTCACCTGCCATGCGTGCCGGCACTTGCAATCGCCCTGCTAGACCTTCCGCAATCTTCACGCGCCAGGCTGACCTCGTTGCGCGTGATCACAGTCGGCGGTCAGAGGCTCCAGGAGGCAACTGCCCGCGCTCTCAAAAGTGCTTTCCCGCATCTCTTCGTGCAGCAAGTGTTCGGGATGGGTGAAGGACTGTTGTGCTATACGCGGCTCGACGAGCACGAGGAAGTCTCATGCAGGACGCAAGGCCGTCCACTCTCGCCGGCCGATGAGATCCGGATCGTCGACTCCGACGGAACAGACGTCGCGACCGGCGAGGTCGGCGAACTATGGTGCCGGGGTCCATACACGATTCGCGGCTACTTCCGGGCGCCGGAGCGCAACCGTGAAGCCTTCACCGCCGATGGATTTTACCGCACCGGCGACGTGGTGCGGCTCGATCCGTCCGGAAATCTCGTCGTCGAGGGAAGAATCAAAGACCTGATCAACCGCGGTGGCGAAAAGATCAGCGCGGAGGAAATCGAAGCGCACCTGATCGCGCATCCCGCCGTCAGCGCCGCCGGGGTGGTGGCGATGCCCGACGCCATTCTCGGCGAGAAGGCGTGCGCATATTTGTCTCTTCGAGATGGTGCGACGTTCGCGCTCGCCGCGATGCGCGAGTTTCTCGCGGCCCGCGGCGTCGCGCAATTCAAATGGCCCGAACGAATCGAGATTGTGGCTGAATTCCCGCTTACCAACGTCGGCAAGATTAGAAAGTCTGAACTGCGCCGGTACATCGCCGAAAAACTCGCCGCCGAGCGCGACTCCTTGGGTTCCAAACCCGCTGCGCCACAAGGAAAGTGACTATGGACGTCGAGAAAGGGACGCGCCAGCTCAGAAACCTGATCGAGAAACTCGAACGCAACAATCGGACGCTTCGCTCGCATCCTACCATAGAGAAAATTGAGCGTGGCGAACTTTCGGATGCGCAGCTTCGGCATTGGGCCACGCAGCTCTTTATCGGCAACAAGGCGCACAATGCGAATATCCTCGGCCTCATTTATGCCAAGTGCGACGACTTTCCAGCGCGCAAGGCGATCGTCGAGAATCTGGTCGAAGAAGAACTTGGCCGCGTCTCCGGCGCCAATCGATCGCATCCCGAACTCTACCTCGAATTCGGCGAGGCCATCGGAATCCCGCGCGCCGAGCTGCTCAGCGCGAGCATGTCCGCCGACGCAACCGCGATGATGCATTGGATGTACTGGCTGGCTGAATCGAAACCGTGGTACGTAACGTTGGCCGGAATCAGCCTCGGTTCCGAGCTCTTCAACCCCGACGCCTACGTCCGCGTGATCGACGGACTCAGCCGTCACTACAAACTCTCCGACGACGCGCTGCTGTTCTTCAGCGTTCACGTTAAAGTCGACAAGGATCACGGAGACTCGAGCGCCGGTTCGATCTTTCGCGCGATACCCGAGAGCGCCGCGAGCGAGACGTTGTGGGCCGTTGAGACGCACATCGAATTGATGCGCCGCCTGTGGTCCGACATCAACCCGCCGCCCGCCTGATCGCGGCTATGAACGGCGCAGGTCCTGGATAATCTCCTTGAGCACGCCGCGGTCGTGATCGTTCTTCACGGGCATGTCGAACGAGAGCCGATTTACACCGGCAAAGCGTTTCTTTATAACTTGCGCGATCTCATCGTAAGTGCCGACCGCCGCGAACGCATGCACCATCTCGTCCGTCACGAGCTTCGCCATCTCGGGCCATTTCTGTTGCACGGATAGTTTGTGCAAATTGTCGGCCGTGTCGCCCCATCCGTCGATTTCGAAGCTGGAACGATATGAGCGGGTCGAGCCATAAAATGCGATCGTGGATTTCATTCCGCTGACGGCACGCGCGAGCGAGTCCTGGTC
>JBAWCX010000617.1:0-2469 GCA_049590495.1 Binatus sp. (SeqCode) | reverse complement strand
TGGAAAACGTGACGCCATGGGCGTCATCGATGTCGATCCGCATTCACCCGGTTACGGCGAGATCGTCGGCCAGGTGGATTTTCCCCGCAACGATAACGAGTTGCATCACTTCGGCTGGAACGCATGCAGCGCCGCGCTATGTCCCTACGCACCGCATCCGCATATAGAGAGGCGCTACCTACTAGTGCCGGGCCTGCGCTCGTCGCGGATTTATATTTTCGACACCAAGCCCGATGCGACGAAGCCGAAGCTGGTGAAGACAATCGAGGCCGAGGAGATCGCGTCGCGCGCGGGATACAGCCGGCCGCATACTGTTCATTGCGGACCCGACGCGATTTACATCAGCGCGATTGGCGCCCCCAACGGGGACGGGCCGGGCGGAATATTCCTGCTCGATCACGAGAGCTTCGACGTGCTGGGGCGATGGGAGGTCGATCGCGGTCCGCAGCGCTTCGCGTACGATTTCTGGTGGCATCTGGGCTGGGATGTCGCGGTGACGAGCGAATGGGGCACGCCGGACATGATCGAAAACGGCGTCGTGCCGGAATTGCTGCTCGCCAACAAGTACGGGCACGCGATTCATATCTGGAATCTCCGCAACCGCCGGCATCTGAAGGCGCTGGACCTCGGCGCCGAGAATCAAATGGCGCTCGAGCTGCGGCCGTCGCACGACCCGACCAAGACTTACGGCTTCGTCGGCGTGGTTATCTCGACGAAGGATTTGTCGGCGTCGATCTGGCTGTGGTTTCGCGACGGCGGCGACTGGAAAGTTCGCAAAGTGATCGAAATTCCCGCCGAGCCTGCCGACGAAAGCGTGCTGCCGCCGGCGCTCAAACCGTTCAAGGCGGTGCCGCCGCTGATTACCGACATCAACCTGAGTCTCGACGACAAGTTTCTGTACGTTGCGTGTTTCGGCACCGGCGACCTGAAGCAATATGACGTGAGCGACCCCTTCAAGCCGAAGGAGACTGGCAGCGTGCGGCTGGGTGGAATCGTGTCGCACGGGAAGCATCCGAAGAGCGGGCCGCTCAACGGCGCGTCGCAGATGATCGAGCTGAGCCGCGACGGACGGCGCATTTACGTATCGAACTCGCTGTACGGGGCGTGGGATGCGCAATTCTATCCGGAAGGCATCCGCGGCTGGATCGCGAAGATCGATTGCGCGCCGGCGGGAGGAATGACGATCGATCCGAATTTCTTCACGACGTTCGACGGCGAGCGGCCGCATCAGATTCGCCTCGAAGGCGGCGACTCGTCGTCCGACTCGTTCTGTTATCCGTGACGCCGGCCTGGCCGTGGATAGCGGTCGCGGCGCTCGGCGCGTATCACGGTGTCGATCCGTCGATGGGCTGGCTGTTCGCGGTGGCGCTCGGACTGCAGGAGCGGCGGCGCTCGAAGGTAATCTGGGCGCTCGGGCCAATTGCGCTCGGACATCTCGTGTCGATTGCAGCGGTCGTCGCGATCATCGGCGGGCTGCGGCTGTTCTTCGCGATCGACCTGCTGCGCCCAATCGGCGCGGCGGCGCTGATCCTGTTCGGGCTGTTTAGATTTGTATGGCCGCGCGCGCATCCGCGGTGGGTTGCGATGCGCGTGAATGCGGCGGAGCTGGCGCTGTGGTCGTTCCTGATGGCGTCGGCGCATGGCGCGGGCCTGATGTTGTTCCCGATATTGATCGGGATGACGCCGAACTCCGCGCATGCGCATCACATGGCTGCCGCTCACGCGCACACAGTTGGGCAGGCGATAGCGGTAGTGCTGGTGCATACGGGCGCGATGATCGCGGTTACGGGGGTAATCGCGATCTTGGTCTATGAGTGGGTCGGACTCGCAATCCTGCGCAGCGCCTGGATCAACCTCGATACAATCTGGGCGGGCGCGCTGGTAGCCGCGGGAGTCCTGTCGCTGGCGATTTGAGGGGTGAGCGCATCGCTTTTTTTGGGGGCGGCGGCGTGGCAGCATCGGGGGTATGAACGCGCTGCGGATTCTGGTCATCGAGGATGAAGCCCGGCTGGCCAACTCGGTCAAGCAGGGACTCGTCGAGGAAGACTTCACCGTCGAAATTGCCGGGAGTGCGGAGGAAGCGGAGCCGATAATCGCGCGCGGCGCGCTCGATCTGATCGTACTCGACGTCGGGTTGCCGGGGAAAAACGGGCTGGACCTGTTGCGCGAGATGCGCGCGGCCGGGAATCAGACTCCCGTGCTGATCCTGACGGCGCGCGGTGCGCTGGAAGAACGCGTAGCCGGACTCGACACGGGCGGCGACGACTACCTGATCAAGCCGTTCGCGTTCGCCGAGCTGGTGGCGAGAATCAAGGCGCTGGCGCGGCGTCCGCGCAAAGCGGTATCGACGGTGCTCAAGGTCGGCGACCTGGAATTCGACACCGTCAAGCGGCGCGCGAAAATCGGCGAGCACAGCGTGAACCTGTCGCCCAAGGAAAAAATGCTGCTCGAATTGCTGATGCGCAACGC
>JBAWCX010000616.1:0-5219 GCA_049590495.1 Binatus sp. (SeqCode) | reverse complement strand
GAGTACCGGCACCAGGAAAATCGCGAAGGCGCTCGAGAACGCCGTGCCGACGATAACGACCGTGCCTATTAGGCGACGCGCTACCGCGCCCGCTCCCAGAGCGCTCCACAGCGGCATCAAGCCGAAGATCAAGGCGAACGACGTCATGAGAATCGGGCGCAGCCGCAAGCGCGCACCGTTGAGGGCGGCATCGACGATCGACTCGCCCTTCTCGCGCTCGGCCACGGCGAACTCGACGATCAGGATGGCGTTCTTGGCCGACAACCCGATCAATATGATGAGCCCGATCTGCGCGTAGATATCGTTGTCGTAATGGCGCGACCACAGCCCGAAGAAGGCGCCGCATACCGCCACCGGCACGCTCAGCAGCACGCTGAACGGAAGCGACCAACTCTCGTAAAGAGCGGCGAGAATCAGAAAAACGAACAGGAGCGACAAGCCAAAGACTCCCGCGCCTCCGCCGGCAACCGACTGCTGGTACGAAATGCCGTTCCAGGCGGTTCCCATGTCGCGCGGCAGGACCTGGTCTGCCACCTGCGTCACCGCTTTCATGGCGTCGCCGGTGCTGTAGCCGGGCGCGGGGGCGGCGAATATCTCGATGCCGCGATACTCGTTGAACCGCGTCGTGTATTCCGGGCCGAACACGCGCTGCATGTCGACCAGCGTTGACAGCGGAATCGTCGCGCCGTTTTTGTTGGTTACATAGAACTGGCCCACGTCCTTCGCCCTGACGCGATACTCCGGCTCCGCCTCGACGAAGACTTTCCACACGCGCCCGAAGCGGTTGAACTGGTTGACGTAGAAGCCGCCGAGCAGGGTCTGCAATGCTGCATAGACGTTCTCGATTGAGATCCCGAGCTTGAACACCTTGTCCTTGTCCACCGCGGCAAACATTTGCGGGACCGCCGGGCTGAACGTGAGATTCATGCTCGCCAGCTCGGGGCGCTTGCGCGCGGCGGCGAGAAACTTCTGCGTATTCTGCCACAGGTAATCGACCGTGCCGCCCGAGCGATCCTGAACGAAGAAATCTACGCCCGAGGCCTGGCCGATTCCGGGGATGGACGGCGGCAGGAAACCGAACGCCTGCGCGTCGGGCAGTCCTGCCAGCTTTCGATTGATCGAAGCGATTATCGGTGGGGCTTGGAGGGCAGCGGACCCGCGTTGCTCATATGGCATGAGCAGGCAAAAATACAGTCCGCTGCGGGGGCTCGAGCTCTGCGAGAGGATGCTGTAGCCGGAGACTGCATTGTAGTACAGCACGCCCGGCTCATGCTTGAGGATCTCGTCGATCTTCCTCATCACGACGTTGGTGCGCTGCAGCGAGGAGCCCTCAGGCAGCTCGACGTTCATGAAGAAGTAGCCCTGATCTTCGTCCGGCAGAAACGATTGGGGCAGGACCCTTCCAATTCCACCCGCCAGCACCGTGAAACCGACCAGGATGACAAGCGCCAGGACAAACCTTCTTATGAGCAGTCCCGAAATACTGACATAGCCCTTCTGCGCGCGCGCGAAGCCCGAATTGAATGCGCCGAAAAATCGCGCGAGCGGGCCTCGCGACGGTTTGGTGCTTCGCGGCCGCAGCAGGAGCGCACCCAGGGCCGGGCTCAGCGTCAGCGCGTTGAAGGCCGAGATAATAACCGAGAACGCGATCGTCAGCGCGAACTGACGATAGAGCGATCCGGAAATTCCTGCCAGGAACCCGGCCGGGATGAAGACCGCCGACAGGACCAGCGCGATTCCAACCAGCGCCCCGCCGACATCGTCCATCGCTTCGAGAGCCGCATCGTGCGGCGACCGGCCCTCTTCGATTTTTGTCTCGATCGCTTCGACCACGACGATCGCGTCGTCCACCACCAGGCCAACCGCGAGCACCAGCCCCAAAAGCGAGAGCGTGTTGACTGAAAACCCGACCGCCGGAAAGAACATGAAAGCGCCCACCAGCGAGACCGGAATCGTCAGCAGCGGGATTAACGTCGCCCGCCAACTTTGCAGGAAGATGAACACCACCAGCGTGACGAGGGCGATCGCCTCGAGCAGGGTTTTCACGATTTCCCTGGCGCCTTCGGTCACCGCGACCGTGGTGTCGAGCGTCAAGTTCAATTTCATGTCCGGCGGGAATCGCTTGGCGAGCTCCGCCATCTTGGCCTTCGCCAGATTGGCGGCATCGAGCGCGTTGGAGCCCGGGTTCTGGTACAGACCCACGATCGAAGAGGGCAGACCGTTCGTGTATGCCTGTTGACTGTAGTTCTCAGTGCCGAGCGAGATGCGCGCGACGTCCTTGAGGCGCACCAGGGAACCGTCCGGGTTGGCGCGCAGTATAATCTCGCCGAACTCGTCGGCGTTCAAAAGGCGGCCCTGAGCCCGCACCGAATAGGTCGTTTGCGTGCCCGGCGGCGCCGGCTCACCGCCGATAGTGCCCGCGGGATTCACGACGTTCTGGGCCGAGATGGCGTTGGTGATGTCGGCGACGGTGAGCTGGAGCTTGGCGAGCGAATCGGGAGCTACCCAAATCCGCATCGCGTAATTCGACGAGCCAAAAACCTTGACCTGGCCGATCCCGGGGATGCGTGAGAGTTCGTCCTCGATATTGATCGCGACATAGTTGGCGAGGAAAGTCTGGTCCCAGGTCCGGTTGGGCGACGTGATCGAAAATACCAGCAGCGGAATTCCCACCGTCTGCTGTGTTGTCAAGCCGTAGTTGTTCACCGCTGTCGGCAGGCTCGATGTCGCTTGCGACAGCCGGTTCTGCACCTGCACCTGGTCGAGGTCGACATCGGTGCCGACGGCGAAACTGACTTCCAGCGTCATCGTGCCGTCGTCGCCGTTGATCGACTGCATGTAGAGCATGTTCTTCGCGCCGTTCACCTGCTCCTCGATCGGAGTGGCGACCGATTGCTCGACAGTGAGCGCGTCCGCGCCGGTATAGATAGCGGTCGTCTGGATCTGCGGCGGAACGATATCCGGGAACTGCGCGACCGGAAGCCGAAAGACCATCACGGCGCCGGTGATCACGAAAAAGATCGCGACAACCATCGCCACGATCGGCCGGTTGATGAAGAACTTTGACATCGCGCTAGCTCTGGTTGCCTGGCGTCGCGACGCTCGAGGGCGCCTCGCCCGCCGACGATGCGGGAGCCGCGGGCGCAGGCTCCGGAGGCGCCAGCCGCGGATTCACCTCCATCCCGTCCGAGACCTTCTGCAGCCCCTCAGTGATTACGCGCTCGCCCGGTGAGACCCCCTCGTCGACAATCCGGAGGTCGCCCACCTGCTTGCCGGTCTTGACTATGCGCAGCGTCACCTTGTTGTCAGCGCCGACCACTGCCACCTGGTACTGGCCTTGGGTCTCGAGCACCGCGGCCTGCGGCACGAGCAGCGCGTCCTTCTGCACCTCCGTAGCCGAGCGAATCCTGGCATACAGGCCGGGGCGGAGAATATATTCCGGATTCGGAAAGATCCCCTGGATCTTGATGGTACCTGTCTGGATATTGACTTGCCGATTCGCGACGTAGAAACGGCCGCGATACTTGTAGGTACTGCCGTCGGCAAGAATCATCTCCAAATCAGGGTCTTGCTTGGAGTCTCCTTCCTTTTCATGTCGATTAATTTTATCCGCGAAATGCAGATACTCGCGCTCGCTGATTGGAAACTCGACTTTGATCGGATTTAGTTGTGAGACCGTCGTCAGCAGCGACGTCGGGCTGACCAGATTTCCGACCTGCGTCTTCGCGATCCCCGCGATGCCGTCGATGGGCGAATTCACCTGCGTCCACTGTTCGTTGAGCCTCGCGCTCTCGACTGCCGCCTGGGCCGACGCGACTGCCGCCTTACTCGCGCGAGTGTTTTGATCTACGTGATCAAAATCCTGCCTGCTGATCACCTGTTGATCGTAGAGCGGCTTGTAGCGCGAGAGGTCCTGTTGATTCTTCGTGTAGTCGGCCTGTTGCTGCGCAAGGTTGCCGAGCGCCTGGTCGAGCGCCGCTTTGTACTCGCGATCGTCTATCTGGAACAGCAACTGGCCGGCGCGCACATGGTCGCCGTCCTCGTAATTTTGCTTCAGCAGGTAGCCGGATATCTTCGGGTAGATGTCCGCGTTGACGAATCCCAGGGTCGTGCCCACCCAATCCGAGTAGACCGGCACGTTCCGTTGGACGACGTCGGTAACGACGACTTCCGGCACAGCGGGCGCCACAGGTGCCGTCCCTTTTTTGCAGCCGTACACGGCGAGCACGAGGCTGATCGCGAAACTTGCCGCAACGCTCCGGCCAAACATTCGAGTGATGCGGCTCTCTGGATGTAAGCTCTTCCGACGCAATATTGTGGTCCTCAGTGATCGTCTATCATCGCCAAGTTGCTGAGGGAACTTAAGGGGGAATCGCTGGAAACACCCCGACCAACGCGATAGGGGCGGTTTCGCGGCAATTTTTCAACGACAATTCCGGGCCGCACGATAGCCCTGCTGTTCCGCAGCCTCGCGAGAGGCAAACAGGACTCGATTCTCGGGCGCCATCTTGTCGTAAGTGCCGCATCCGGGCCAAGCGTAAATCTTGCTTCGCCGATTGCCGACGATCTCGCCGATGGCGGTGTTCATCGAGGAAACTTGAGGCGTGCCCGCATTCGCACGCGTCGCGTCGCTCGGAGCCGCCGGCTGAGTCCAGGTTTCATTCAGCAGGCTCGCCAGCCTGAATCCCGCTTTCGCCAGCTGATGACCCGCGATCGCGTCAGCGTCGTCCAGGTACGAGGAGTCCAGTTCGACGATGCGTCCTGCGGAATTGCGGCAAGTATCGAGCGTTGGCTGGCAGGGTTCTACAGGGATGTGCAGCGCGGCATAGATGTCGGATCGCGCGATTTGATTCGATTCCCACGCGATATCGTCCGCGGGGATCCATGAATCGGCGTCCCTCTCAGTCGCATATGTACGTTCCAACCTGTGCGCCGTCGTCTCGGGCCGTCCAGAATCGATGCTGTATTCGAGACGGCGTACGACGGTGGTGTCCCAGACCTGGTGAAGATCCTTTTCTCGAGAACGCGAATCGACCATCACACAGTTGCCGCCACGGTCCGCGTCGGTGGCCGCGTGCAGCGGTTGATGGATGTCGCCGACAAAGTGAATCAGGAACGCCAGATCGCCGGCCGCGCCCCAGCGGTCGTACTTCCCCTCTTTCAGGCGTTTCGAGTACTCGTCAATTTTCCGCGTGACGCAGTTTCCGCCGGGGCATCGC
>JBAWCX010000615.1:0-13737 GCA_049590495.1 Binatus sp. (SeqCode) | reverse complement strand
GCCCGGGCAATCTCGTTTTGCTGTACGAAAAAGACAGCGCGCCCGCGAAGGTTCGGCGCGCCGCGGAAAAGTCGGCGTTGCTCGTCAATTGCATGCGTCCGTTTGACGATCAGATCGAGCAATATGTGAGAGCATTCGCGCAGTCGCTCGGCCTGAAGCTGTCGCCGCCCGCACTCGACCTGATTATTTCCCGTCACGGCGGAGACCTGGCCGCGATCGCCAACACGCTCGGCAAAGTCACAATTTTCGCCGAGCCGGGCGCGGCGGTGCAGCCGGGCGATTTGGACGAGGGCGCAAGGCGGATGCCCGAAGCATTCGAGCTGGCGGAGAGCGTCGCGCGGGGCAGGGCGTCGGCGGCGCTTGCGCAGTTGGGCCGGGCGCTCGCGCTCGGTCGCGAGGTCTTCGAGATCCTGGCCGTCGAGATCATCCCGATGATGCGCCGGATGATGATCGCGGCCTCGCTGATGGCGGCGCGACGGAGTCCGAGCGACGTCGCTGCGGCGCTGGGGCTTTCGCCGCAAAGCGGCCTGGCGACCCGCTCAATCGAAGGAGCGCGGCGCTTCGGATTGGCGCGCCTGGAACGCGCTTACTGGCGCGCATGCGCGATGGACGCCGGCTTCAAGGACGGGACGATCAAAGAGCGCGAAGAAGCGCTCGCCGGATTGATCCTCGATCTGATGAGCGCGCCCGACTAGCAGCCGTTCGCGCGGGGTGCCGCTTAAGCTTTCTTGCCGAACTTTCGATGCAGGCTCGCTGACAGCCGCGCAACTTTGCGGCGGACCGTATTGCGATGCATCGTGCCGCTGCTGATCGCCTTGTACAGCACCTTGGTGGCCTGCCTGAGCGCTTCCTGCGCCTTGGCCTGGTCGCTGCTGGAGGCGATAGTTTCCGCGGCAGTCTTGGCCAACGTGCGGGCACGTGTGCGGACGACGCGGTTGCGCTCGGCGCGTTTGAGACTTTGCCGATGACGCTTCTCGGCCGATGGATGAACGGGAATATGAGGCATAACCAGTGTTATCTAACAGCCAACGCCCGCCGGAGCAATACGCCAGGTCAGTATCTATCGAGGCTTATTCGTTTCTTTACCGCCGCGCTCGACAATCAGTCTGAATCGCCGTGTACCTAATTTGCCGAGATGAAGCGGGAAGAAGCGGGGCGGACCGGGATGGCTTTCAACTTTTTGCTTGTAACAGCCAAAAATTTATCTCGGCAATCGCGATGCGCTAAATGCCAAGCGGTTACCCCTTGGTACCGAACGAAATGCCACCAGGGAACACCGCCTCTGCAGAAGCAGCATATGGGTAAAATACTTAAGCCGAGTAGCGAGTGGAGCAGCACTTCGCGGCCACGAATCGCCAATCCGTGTAGCGAAGCTCCGGCATTCGGCGGCTGTAAGAAAATAGGCATGATGCCACCATTCCAAGTGAAAAATTTACAAAACTGGCGAATTTAGGACAAGCGCGGCGCCCGCACCATCTGGAGCAGTACGCCGGTCAATTGGGTGCTGTCTTAATTTAAGCGCTTCCGTTCACGTTCTTCCTGCCACTGTCGCTCTCGCCACAAAAGTAGCGGCTGTAGCAAGTGAGGAAGATAGGCGAGTGAATTGCTTCGTGGTCCGAATCCAATCGACGGGCCGACAAAAATCTCTAAACAGGACACTACACGTGTCCGTGCGCTATAAGTTTGTATCTGCCCGGCGATTCGGGAAACGATGGAGCTCCGCCACGCTGCCGGTTGGAGATAAGAGATGGACCGAATATTGGCATCGAAATGGTTCTTCTATGTCGTCATCGGTCTGGTGGTCGCTTACTTGTTGATGCACTCCGAGTTGATCCTCGGCGCGTACAGTAACTTCAGGAGGGAATTTTTTGGAGCTGCGTGAAATGCGCCGCTTCACTTTTCAAGGACGCTACTCGATCTAACCCGCTCGAATGGCCCGATTCACCGTCAAGCGGGGCGCGTTGCGGCCTTTGCTTCGTTCCAGAGCGCGTCGATTTCGGAAGGCGACATTGCTTTGAGGTCGAGGCCGCGCGCGGCCGCGATTCTTGCGACTTCGTCGAAGCGGGTGACGAACTTG
Source organism: Binatus sp. (SeqCode) (assembly GCA_049590495.1). GTDB lineage: Bacteria > Desulfobacterota > Binatia > Binatales > Binataceae > Binatus. The sequence goes on along the minus strand of JBAWCX010000615.1, from coordinate 11,660 downwards.
TCGCAGGCTGCGCGGAGAGTTGTCTCGGAATCCTTGCCGATGAAGCGGGGCGCGTTGGAAATCGCGAGCATCAGGTCGCCCAGCTCTTCGGCGGCATTGGCGGTGTCGTTGCGGTCGAGCGCACGCTCGACCTCGTCGAGTTCTTCGCGGGCTTTCGCCAGCACCTCGCGGATATTCGCCCAATCCATCCCGGCGCGGCGCGCCTTCTCGCCGAGTTTCTCCGCGCGCATCGCAGCCGGCAGGCCGCGGCCGACATGCGCGAGGGCCATTGCGCCGTCCGGATGCTTGCTCGCGCGTTCCTGTTGTTTGATCTTCTCCCAATTTTCGAGGACTTGCGCGCTGGTCTCGGCACGTGTGTCGCCGTAGATGTGCGGGTGCCGCCGAATGAGTTTTTCGGCAGCGTTCTGCATGATCGTAGCGACATCGAACTTCGATTGCCCGGCGAGAATCACTCCCGCGAACAGGCATTGCGCCGTCAGGTCGCCGATTTCCTCGGCGATGTCGGACGAGTCGGCGCGCGCGATGGCGTCGGCCACTTCATACGCTTCCTCGATGAGATGGCGAGGAGTGTCGTCGAGTTTCTGTTCGCGATCCCATGGGCATCGAGCGCGCAGTTCGGTGACGACCGCGAGCAGTTTCGCAAACGCTTGCGCTGAAGTGGTGTCATCGCTCATGGCGGCGATACTAGCAGCTTCGTTTTGCGATCTGGATGGCGCGGGTCCTCGGGGGTAAGATCGCGCTCCGAGTACTGAGGAAACGCGTGAAGATCATCGATATCGGGGTGCCGCTCGACGCGGCGCCGTATCCGCCGTGGAACTATCGCTTCAAACGCGTCAGCCACGAGGAAGGCGCGCGCGCGATGCTGCGCCTGTTCAACGGATCCGACGTTGGCGACTATCCGGACTCGATGGCGCTCGGATGGGAAACGATCACGCTGACCGGGCACGCCGGCAATCACATCGATGCGCCGTGGCATTTCGGCCCGCTGTGCGAAGGCAAGCCGGCGCGCACGATCGACCAGATTCCACTGGAATGGTGCTATGGCGACGGCGTGCGGCTGGACTTTCGGCATCGCGAGGGCGAGGACATCAGCGTCGAGGACATCAAGGGCGAGCTTTCGCGAATCGGGTACGCGCTCAAGCCGCTCGATATCGTGCTGCTGTGGACGGGCGGCGACCGGTATCTCGACAACGTCGACGAGTACGTGCGGCGACAGGCGGGACTCTCGGTTGCGGGTCAGAATTTCATTCTCGATCAGGGAGTGAAGCTGATCGGAATCGACGCGATCGCGATGGACGTCTCGTTTGCCACGATGGCGCGCGGGTTGCGTGAAGGCAGGCAGGACGCGTTGTTCCCGGCGCACTTCGTCGGTCGCGAGCGCGAGCATCTGCACATGGAGAAGCTGGCCAACCTGGGAGCCATCCCGCGTGCTTTCGGTTTCAAGGTGAGCGCGTTGCCGATCAAGATTACTGGCGGTAGCGCGGGATGGGTGAGGCCGGTAGCGATTGTGGAAGAGGAGTAGAGGCAGAATCTTGAATCGCGCGCGAAAAATACGCGCTGGATGAGGACCCTCACCTTGATCCTCTCCCTTGGAGAGGGGATAGGACTACGGTTTGACTATTGGCTCGAGCACCTTTTCGGTTAGGAAGTTTGACAGATCCTGGAGGCCTTCGGCGGTTATCTCGTGGCCGCAATCGTATTCGCGATAGGTCAGCGGGACCTTAAGCGCGCGCAGCGCTTCCACCGACGCTCGCGCGCGCGTGATCTCGATCATCTCGTCGGCGCGGCCATGCTGCACGAGCGTCGGCAGCGCTTCGAGAGCGGCCGGGTCGTTAACCTCGTCCTTCAAGTCGGGTGGAAAGGACGTCGAGAGCGCGACCAGTGCCGCGAACTTCGACGGATTTCTAATCGCGAGCCGATACGCCATCATGCCGCCCTGGCTGAACCCGAGCACAACCAGTTTCTTTCGATCGACCGGATACTTCTGGAGCGCCTCGTTGAGAAACTCGGTGACCATTTTGTTCGCGTCGTCGATAGCGCCGCGATCGGGCGAGGCGCCCATCCGAATCGGAAACCAGGCGTAGCCGCGGGTGGGACCGATCGGCACTTCCATCGGGCCTTGAGGACAGATCACCATGAAGCGGCCGTCGGCGATGTATGGCGCGAGTCCCAGGAGGTCGAGCGCGCTGGCGCCGAATCCGTGCATCGCGATCAGCGTCGGATGCGGCCCTTCGCCTGCCGGCTCATAGACGGTATGGATCAGTCGCATCGAGGCGTTCTCCTTCGCGGCAATGCCGCATCATAGACTGCGCGCGATGACGGTCGCCAGGCCGTTGCGACGGCGGCGCAGTGTCAAGAGCGCGCTCCGATGTCGCGCGCGGAGGAGAATAGGCGCGGGCGGGCCGCCGCGAATCGACCGTCGAGACTGTTCATCGCGGCCCCAATAACCGCTATCTTTTATCGGCGCGCGATGTGGGCAAATAGCAGGATGATCGAGTGTTGAAGGTCGCGGGGGACAGGCCTCGGCGGTGGGTTGCGCGCGCGCAATTTTTGCGATGGGGCGCGGTCGCGCTGTCGGTATTTTCGATCGCGGCGGCGTCGGCTCCCGACACGCCAAGCGGCAAATTGCCGGGATTCGTTTCCGGCGCAATTCTGATCGCGCTGGTCGGCTACGCGCTGTACGACTACCTGCGACCCCTTATCGACGATCGCGACTCCGGGCTTATCGCCACGCTGATTGTGCTGGGCGCGCTGGCCGCAGTGAAGCTCGCGGTGATGCCGTTTTTTCCGGGCTTCGGCGCCGACGTCGGCGATTACCAGGCGTGGGGGGGCCAAATCGTGACGTCGGGTCCCGCGCATACCTATCAACAGGGATCCTTTCTCGACTACCCGCCCGGCTACCTGTACGCGCTGTGGGTTGCGGCGTCTTTTGGGCGTGCGATCGGCGCGACGGGCGATTTCTACCGAATCATAATGGAGAGTCCGGCGATCGTCGCCGACTTCGCGCTCGCGCTGGTGGTCTACGCGTTCATGCGTCGCGGCAGCCGGCCCGAGATGGCTTTTATCGCGATGCTGATGGTCGCGCTCAATCCAGCGCTGCTGTTCGACACCGTGGTCTGGGGTCAGAGCGATTCGGTGATGACGTTCGTGATGCTGCTCAGCATCGGGTTGATTATCTGCAAGCAATACGAAATCGGATGGGGACTCGCCGCGATCGCGGTGCTGGTCAAGCCGCAGGGCCTGATGATGCTGCCGGTGCTGGGAGTGTGGACGTTGCTCGAGGCCGACTTCGCGACGTGGATTGGGTCGGGAGTCGCGATGATTGCGGTCGCGATCATCCTCATCGCGCCGTTCCAAATCGGCCACGAGTGGACCTGGATCTTCAAGCTCTATACTTCCACCGCGGCGTACTACCACGAGACTTCGGTCAACGCATTCAACCTGATGGCGCTCCTCGGCGGACTGCGCCAGTCGGATTCGGAGACGTTGGCGGGAATATCGTACTTCGCGCTCGGTATGAGCCTGCTGGTGCCGCTGTACGCATTCGTCGCGTGGATATTGTGGAGCGGCCGCACGCCGACGCGTCTGCTGTTCGCCTCGTTCGTCGCGATTTTTGGATTCTTCATGGTGGCGCCCCGGATGCACGAGCGGTACCTGTACCCCTCGATCGCGCTCGTGGTGCCGCTGGCTCTGGAAGCGCCCGAGATGATGGCGGTGTTCGTGATCATCTCGATCACCTGCTTCATCAATCTCGCCTACATCCTACATACGCTTAACACCGTGGTGTTCCTGAACGCACGCGACGGATTCGCGATGGCGACCTCGGCACTCAACGTGGTCGCGCTCGGGCTGACGGTTTACTACGGCGCGACGGGGCTGCGGGAAGGAAGCGAAGTGAGCGCGGCGGTCGGCGCTTTCTTCGAGCGACTCGCGACGCCCAGGCAGGTCGAGGACTACGTTGAAGCGCCGTCAATCGCGCCGGCGTGGATCGCGACCGACACGATCGTCATTTCGATCCTGCTAATCGTGGCCGCGATCACGCGCTTCTATCACCTGGGGCATCCGGCCGAGATCGTTTTCGACGAGGTCCATTTCGTCGCGCAAGGACGGCACTATCTGCACGGCGAGTCATTCCTCGATCCTCATCCGCCGCTGGCCAAGCTGGTGATTGCCCTCGGCATCCTTCTGTTTGGCGATCATCCCGTGGGTTGGCGAGTCGGCAACGCGACGCTTGGCACCGCGATCGTTGGAATCACGTACCTGCTCGGGCGCCGGATGTCGGGATCGCGGCTGGTCGGTGCGCTCGCGGGCGCGATCCTCCTGTGCGACGGGATGTACCTGGTCGATTCGCACTACGCCGTCATCGACATCGTCTATCTCACCTGCGCGGCCGTCGCGTACCTGCTCTTTTTTAGATTCGCGCAAACGCCCGACGCGAGTGCTCGCCGGCGCCTGCTGCCGTGGATCGGTCTGGCGCTTGGCTTGTGCCTGGCGAGCAAACTCTACATCCCGGCGATCACGTTCCTGCTGGTGATGGGATTCATTCTCTACGTGCTCGCGAAGGAGCGTCCCAAACCCGCGCCCGTGGTGGCGCAGGTCGAATCGAAGCCGCCAATCGACTCCAAGGCGAAGAAAGTCAAAGTGTCCGTGCCCGCTCCGGTCTCGATCGGAGTCGATCTCCTTGATCAGACGTCGGCGATTTTCATTGCGCTGATCGCTGTTGTGCTCGGATTGCTGGTTTTCATGAGCGGCGCGACCCCCGGATACATTCTGCTGATCGTTCTGGTCGTGGCGGCGTTGCGAGTCGCGGAGATTTACTGGCGCAGGCGCTCGTTATCGACGACTCCTGGTTCGAAGATGTTTTCGCTCGCGGAGTTGCTCGAACCGTTGAACGTCGGCGCGGTTCTACTCGTTGGAGCGGTCGCCTCGATTACCTACCTGGCGGTGTGGTTCCCGCACTACTATCTCGGCTGGTGGGGCGGCATCGAGGATCTCTTCAAGTACTACAGCGACGTCGTCTGGTATGAGAAGAGCGTCTCGTCCGCCACGCATCCGTACTCGTCGCCATGGTGGAGTTGGCCGCTGATGCTGCGCCCGATCGCCTACTGGCAAAATTTTCCGAAGACGGGCGACGTGCAAACGGTCTGGGGCGGCGGTAATCCGGTCCTGTGGTGGGGCGCGCTGACCGCGATCACGATCACGGCGGTGCAGGCGATCGAACGCCCGACGCTGACGCGCTCGTTCTTGGTCATCGGCTATCTCAGCTACTGGTTGATATGGGCGTGGATCGGCCGCACGCTCTTTCTCTACCACTACATGGCGTCGGTTTACTTCGGCTACCTGGCGCTGGCGATTTTGCTCGCCGATTGTTTCAACGAGCGCGCCGAGCCCTGGGAGCATCTGGCGCTGTTGCTGACGATGACGCCGGTGTTTTTCCTCGGGATGCCGCTGAAGTGGGCATGGCTCACTTTTCCTACGATGGTTGTCGCGTACTTCGTACTACTGCTGAAGACTCGGTACGCGGGCCGCTACGTTGCCAGCGTGTTCGTGATGATCGCGTTGGTTCTGTTCGTGTACTACTTCCCGATTTGGGTCGGCATCCCTATCAGCCGCGACGGATACTACGCCCGGATGTGGCTGCAAGTTGGCGGACTGCGCAGTTGGATATGATCGCTCGCCTGCACTCGTACCGGAGCCGCCGCGCTCTCTTGCTCTGCGCCGGTTTTCTCTGCGGGATGCTGGCCGCAGTGTGCGCACCGCGTCGCGCCGTCGCCGCCGATCAGAAGAACCTGCTGATCAACGGCACCTTCGCCAAAGGCTCCGAGGATCAACCCGATCTGTGGCGTACCGAAGCCTGGATTAACAAGCCGGATGCGTTCCTGGCTCATTGGCATTCGTACACCGACAAGCCCTGCGAGTTGGAGGTCGACAATCTCCAGGCCGACGACGCGCGCTGGATGCAATCGCTGACTGTGCAGCCGGGATGGTATCAGCTCAGCGTCGATGTGCGCACGGTAAATGTCGGCGCCAAGGAAACCGGCGCGACGATTTCAGTGATGGAAGACGGCATCATGTCAGCCGACATCCACGGCACCAACGACTGGCAGCGCGTGACGCTGTATCTCAAGGTCGGCGGACACGGCGCCGACATCGACGTGGCGCTGAGGGTCGGCGGATTCGGCAGCCTCAACACCGGCACCGCATTTTTTCGGAATGCCACGCTGTTCAAAATAGACGCGCCTCCTCCCAGCGCGACTCCCACCTACGACTTGATGGCGATTCGGCAACAGGGTTTGCCGGTGCCGATTGGCTCGCCAATCTCGCTGGTGCTTACCTTCGTGGCGCTAGCGGCAATCGCATGGGTGGGTTGGCGGATATACGGCGACGACGACTTTCGCATCTTCAATTCGCTTCGCGCAGCGATGTCGGCGCGCTCGACCAAGCGATGAAGTGGGGCGGCGCAGACGCCAGCCGCGCGATCGACCCCGAGGATCGCCGCCGGCAAATCGAGGCGGCTGTCTTCCTGATCCCGTTCGTCACCTACGCGTACTTTTACCAGGGCTCCGATCAGAGCATTGCGTGCCGCTTCGACCTGATACGCTCGATGGTCGAGAAGGGGGCGCTGTGGATCAACGATTTCTGCGGCTACAACACCGCCGACATCATCACGTTCCACGGCCACATCTATTCCGTCAAGGCGCCGGGCACATCCTACACGGCGTTGATCCCCTGGATGGTTTTCCGAATCGCGCTGCTGCCGATGAGCGCGGCGCACGAGCCATTGTACTGGGCGTTCGTGACTTACCTGACGACGGTGTTCTCGACCAGCCTGCTAATCGCGGCGTTGTGCGTCGTCATGTTTCGCTTCGCGCGATTTCTCGGCGCGTCGGAGGGCCGCGCGGCCGGGGTCGCGCTGATTCTTGGACTCGCGACGATCGCGTTTCCTTACGCAACGGAACTCACCGGCGAACCGGTCGCCGCGGTATGCGTCTTCACCGCGTTCTACCTGCTCGCGACCTTCGATACGCGTCCATCGTCGACGCGCGCCATCCTGAGCGGCTTTCTGGCGGGATGGGCGGTGCTCAACGACTACCCGGTCTTCCTGGTCGCCGCCGCGATAGGAATCTACGCCCTATTCAAGTTGCCGAAGTGGTCGCACCTGGCGGCGTTCTCCGGCGGCGCCGCGATAACAGTCGCAATGATGCTCGCCTACAACTGGGGCGCCTTCGGCAATCCATTGTTCTTCAGCTACCAGGCGTTCAAGGCCTCGCCCGCCGAGAATCGTCAATTCCCCGAGCAGGCGGTCGGATTCGTCGGCCTGACCTACCCGAAGATGCGAATTCTCTGGAACGTGCTGCTCGATCCGCAGCGCGGATTGTTCTTCTGCAACCCGGTCTTGCTGCTGTCGATTGTCGGCGTCGGCTACTTCGCGCGACTGAAGCGATGGCGCGCCGAGTTCGTCGTCACCGTCTACTCGTTCGTCGTGCTGATCCTGTTCAACGCCGCGTACGGCGAATCGATCGTATCGTGGGGAGGAGGCACCGCGACCGGGCCGCGCCAAATCGTCGCGTCGGTTCCGTTCATGGTCCTCGCGCTCGCGTTTCTTCCCGCCGCCTGCGATTGGCTGCTCGGCGCGATTGGCGCGCTGTCGGCCGCGATCATGCTGATGGCGACGGCGACCAATCCGCATTTTCCCTACGAATACGACAACCCGGTACGCGATTTTGCGCTTCAGCAATACATGCGCGGCGACTTCGCCACCAACCGCGACGCATTCTTTGTCGGCGGGATGATTGCCGGCGACTCGGTCGCCTTCAACCTCGGCAAACTGGTCGGATTGCCCGGCCCGTTTCAGCTCTGGCCACTCGGCGCGTTCTGGATCTTCGGCGCGTTTGATTTGTCGGGGACGCTCGGGCTGTGGGGCAGTGGCGCGTCGCGCCGCCTGACGCAAATCGCAGTGTCAGTGGGAATCGCGGCGGTGTTCCTGCTCTCGATGAGTCAGCGAGTCATGCAGCCGTTTCTGCAGAGCGGCCAGCATGGATTGCTCGGGCGCTACTACGTCGGCGAGCAATGCGGCGCGACCCCGCCGCATGTGGTGCGAATCGATCGACAGCTCGACTTCTACAGCATTGCCGAGATGGGCGCGATGCCGTTTCCGTCGTGCGACATCTGGCTCGGCCAGCTGATCGCACCGACCACCGGCAACTACACGTTTTCGATCGACGTTGACGATTCCGGATGGATCACGGTGGACGGCACTTCGGTGATTCACGATCCCGGCCTGACCAGCAAACCTCACGACGTCGGAACTATCTACCTGACCGAAGGGCCGCATCGGATCGAGGTCGGCGAGCGAAACGTCGGCGGCGGCTCCTATCTGCACTTATACTGGAAAATCCCCGGCGCGATGGACAACCAGCTCGTGCCCGCCGAAGCCCTCGTCCCCGACCATCCTGGCGGCTGATAGCGGCCTCGAAACTGTCCCTCGACAGTGCTACGGCGGCTTGGAAAATGCCGTTGTATAAGACTAGTCTCGGCCAGCTTAGGAGCGGCACCTTGGTTCATGAACATTCCGGGCGCGCTAACTGGGAAATGGCCCGGTAACCATCGGAGGGGAACAACATGGACAGTCAGATCGGAGCCCTGAGCGAGCGCGTCGAGCGGCTTGAGAAAGCCAATCGGGCGATGAAGATCATCGTTGCAGTCACCGTGCTCGGGATGGCCGCGATGACGTCGACACCGCAGTTGCTGGCGAAGACGGTGAAGAAGATGGTGGCACTCGACGCCGAAACTATCACCGTAGAGCAGATCAACATCGTGAACGGAGCCGGGAAGACCGTGGCGTGGCTCGGCAGCGCCGGCAGCAGCGCCGGCCTGCTGTTCTTCGATCAGTCGGGCAAGCAGGTGCTCGCGCTGGGCGAAACTGGAGCGGCCGCCGGTCTGGCAATGTACGACGGCAATTCCATCCTGGCTGGAAGCGGTGTGACCCGCGCCGGTTTCGGCATCAGCGGTCAAGGCGCAGGGATGACAGCGTCTGACGGCAGCGGAAAGACAGTGCTGATCAGCGGCGTCAGTGCGGACAGCACAAGCGCAGGCGCCCTGGTTATGGACAGCAGCGGGAACTCACGTGCAGGTCTCGGCAATGCCGCCAACGGGTCGGGTTTTTTTGCTGGCGATTCGAACAACGTGACGCGCTACGTAGCCGGCGTAGCGCCCAATGGAACCGAGGCAGGAACGGTTACCTACGACGCAACCGGCAAGCCGCAACTTGAACTGGGCGGAGTCGGCGACGGTTCTGCCAACGGAATGCTCGCACTCGACGCGACGGGCCAAGATCGCTTCGACGCCGGCTACTCGAGCACAGCCGGCGGCGGCGCTGTCGTGAAAGATCAAAACGGCAACGTGATCTGGTACGCGCCCGAACCGGCCGGACAGTGATCAGTTAGGTTGACGTAGGAACTGAAAGCGAAGTCTAGCTGCGGTCGACTGTTCAACCTCGAACAGCGTTCGCGACGTACGCCTTCGCCTCTTGGACCTCCTCAAAGGTGCCAGAGCCAACGAATGCGGCGTTGATTGGATCGTCAACGCAGTCGTCGTCCTCTCGGGCGGCTGCCGCGGAGTACCATCTTAGAGCCTCATCAGGATCGGCTGGGACGCCCACTCCACGAGAGTAAATACGGCCAAGTTCGAGTTGCGCTCGAAACTCGAATTTTGCGACCGCTCTATAAAGACGAACGGCCTCGGCCACATCCTTAGATATTCCCAGCCCTTCGGCATACATCCGGGCGAGGTTGGCGACGGCACGCGAAGTACCCGCTGACGTCAAGAGGCGAAACGCCTCTTTATAGTTGATCTCAACATCGACCCCATACAGATAGCAGAGGCCAAGAACAGACTGATCGACGCGGCTGCCGGAATCAGCCCCTCTGCGTAAATCGGCAATATTCATTTCCGCGAAGGCTCTATATTGTGTGGAGTTTCTAGTCCCGTCCGGGCAGCAATCCCGCGCGGGTTACTTCGCGATGCTCGCTTTTGTCGAGTGCTTCTGCTGCGCTGGATAGTGGGAAGGTTGCGTCGCACATTTCGTCATACGGCAGGCGGTCTATATTTGCTGCCAGAAAGTCCAGTGACTTCTTCAGGTAGTGCGGCGGATAGGTCGCTACGCCGATTATTTCCAGCGACTTGAAGGTTATCACTGACGGCGGAAGTTGGACTGTTAAGCCTGATGAAATGTTGCCGACTTCGATCACGCGGCCTCCTATGCGCACCATCCGGAGCGCGTCGCTGAACGCCTCGGCGACTCCGGCCACCTCGAGCACCACGTCGGGCCATCCGTCGGTTAGCTCGCGGACCCGCTTGTCGCGAGCCTCGGCGTCTGCATACTCGCGCATGTCGACGGTCTCGTCAGCGCCGAATCGACGCGCCTCGCGCAATCGCAGATCCACGCCGTCGACGGCGATCACGCGCGCGCCGCGTGCCTTCGCAATCGCCATCGCGTGCAGCCCGAGTCCTCCCGCGCCGAGCACCAGCAGCGTCTCGCCGTAATGAAGCCGCGCGCGATCGAGACTCCAGAAAACTTGCGACATCGCGCAATTCGCCGACGAGGCGATCAGGTCGGGCACGTTGTCAGGCACTCGATAGAAATGCTGATCGGGCTTGACGACGTAGTGCGTCGCGAAGGTGCAGGTGAAATGCGGCGCTTCATCGGGATGCCGCGCGCCAATCACCTTGGCGGTGCAGGCCGCGTGATTCCCGCTCACACAGTTGATACATCGATTGCAGACCGTGTAATAGACCGGCGCGATTCGGTCGCCTTCCTTGACCGGCACGCCCGCCCAATCCGCTTTCACTCCAGCGCCGAGCGCCTCGATGCGCCCACTCATCTCATGCCCCGGCATCACGCCGCGCCGCCCGAACTCGCCCTTCCACATATGCACTTCCGAACCGCATACGTTGGTCTGAGTAACCGACGCGACCAGCCCACCGGCGGCAGGCGCCGGAACGTCGTACTCGTGGAACTCAATCTTATGTGCAGAGGGGATAAACGCGACGCGACCTTTCATGGGACTCCTCCGCGAGGAAAAAATGGAACGAGAACTTGATTGTAGTGAAACCCGCGGTGGGTTTCACGCTTCCCTGGGCAGGGATGACCCCTGCACCCGATACCAGGAAAAGATGCGGGACTTCGTCCCTGTTAGAACTATTTGACAACTATGCGATAAAACTGTTGGCCGAGGTTGGCAAGTCGGCAGGCAGCTGTTTAGGGTGCTGGTTTGAGCCGAGGTATAGAGACACAACAGCAGATCAACAGTTCATCGGGGGTGCGTATGAAGAACAAAAGGACGTGGTTTATTTCCGCGGCAGTGATCCTCAGCTTCATTCTTGTACGAGCGCATGGCGCTGGAGCCGACGACCCAACGGTAAGCCTGCACTGCGTCGGCACCGAATTCACCCCCGCTCAAGAAGCAGTCGATATAGATGACGTGTTTACCGTCGATTTTACCGGTCGGACGGTAAGTCATCAGACCGATCAGGGAACCACCGAGAAACTAAACGGGGGCGCCACAGTTGCGGTGGATTTCATTTCGTTCTCGGAGGACGGCACCCCTAATCGGATAAGCCGCATGACCGGGAAATGGTACAGATTTCACGCTTCCATT
>JBAWCX010000614.1:0-3862 GCA_049590495.1 Binatus sp. (SeqCode) | reverse complement strand
GCAATAGCCCAACATGCTCGAACAGCTGCCGACGCTAACTGATCCGATAACGGAACCAGCCTCGAATCAACTACCCGGCTTAATCGCGACCTGTGCGGCGACCCAGTTGTAAAACTGGGCAGCGTCGCTCACTTGAGGGTCGGTTTGGCCCATCTGACTCTGAGCGCTCGCCAGAATCCAGTATTCGAGCCCCGTGGCTTCCTGATTCAGGACAACGCTCTCGTTTTCCGGCAGCGTCGGATTCAGTCCGCCACATATTCCGCAGCTGGCGGAGCGGTACGAGCCGAAATCAGTCGCGTTGAAGGCAAGGATTAAATCCCCGTCGCTGGTCGTCGCGACGGATTTGGCCGTCATCGTTCCGTTTAAGCCGCCGGTGTTGCCGCTGCTCGCATCCACCGGCGCGTCTGACGCAACGTTGTCCAGCAACACGACTGCGCCTTGCGCATCAACCGGCTCGCTGAATGTCCATTCCGGAGTGCCGGGGTCGCCGCCCTGGATTGCGTGCCAATAGAGCGACTGCCGGGTTGTCGGGGTAAAGTCCTCGCGGATCAACTCCCATCCGTCCGGCGCAGCGATAGTTGGTCGCGGGCCGCCGTAGGTTATAACGTCGGCAATCGCGACCTGGCCGATTTGCGAGTTTTGGCTCACGTCCAGCGAAAGACTCGTCGTCCCCTTCGTTACCGGCGCTTGCGCAGAAGCGACTACGCTAACCCCTCCGGCCGTGTTTTCCGCGCCTGCGGATGGCGGCGAAGAATTGAATGCGACCAGAAAAACAGCAGCGACCCCTATCAACGTGGCTCTCATCGTTGTCCCTCTCTTTCAGCCATTGGCCATCGCAATATTAGCATTTTTGGCGCTCTCGCGAACAGGCGACCACACCAAAGTGCAATCTGGCGCGCCCGGAGGGATTCGAACCCCCAACCCTCAGATCCGAAGTCTGATGCTCTGTCCAGTTGAGCTACGGGCGCACATGTCGAATTTCACTAGCAATATCACTAGGATAGTGGCTTTTTCGAGATTCAAGTTCTGCCTATTTTTTCGATGCGTCAGTCGAGTTGGGCATAAGTTGGGCATTCTGCGCAAGGCTTGCGGCCCTTCCGAGCTGCTCCAGCCGCTCGACAACGTCCGAACTCAGTCGCTGCGGATTGATGTACTTCCAGTAGTGCTTGATGAGGGTCTCCAGGTCCTCGTGACCCATCTGGCGCTGCAACCAGTCAAGCGGCGCGCCCTGCTGAAGCATCAGCGTGGCGAAGGTGTGTCTCGTTTGTTTGAGTGCACGATACGGTACTCCGGCCTGCTTTACGATCCTGGGCCAAACACGAAAGCTGAAGTTGTGCACTTCGAGCGTGCTGCCCGCTCCGTTAGGAAACACGAACTCGCTCCCCAGCTCGAACCTTCCTGTGACCCACCGCCGTTGTTCGAGCAGTGTGTTGCGTACCCGCGGCAACATCTCGATATCCCGGATGCTTCTAGCGGTCTTTGGGGAGCTCTCGCCATGAAGCGTGAGACTCCGCCGTACCGCGATCACGCCTCGCTCGAAAAACACATTCGACCACCTCAGACCGAAGACCTCACCGCGCCGCATGCCCGTGAAAAATGACACCTCAAGCAGCCTGCGCTCCCATCCTGATGGATCGTCCTCCGAAGCAGATTCCAAGATCCGCCCCACCTCGTCCGCGCTAAACGGGCTCAGCTTCTCACCCGGCGCGTCTTCGATGATCGACTCGTCGGCGAAGCTCTTGTCCACGTAGAACATCAGGTCTTTGTCGACGTGATCCAGTCGACGCGCCAGCTTGAGGATTGCTCCCAACTCGCGTAGCACCATCATCTTGCGGCGAGCACCGAGCGGACGGCCCATCTTCGTCTTCTTGGCATTCAAGTCCAGCTTGAATGCGTTGATGTCGCTGACCTTGATTTCGCGAAGCTGCATCGTGGCGATTTTGGCCGATTGAATGTGCGTGCGAAAGACATCCACGTACGACAGATGCGTTGAGCGCTTAATCCGGCTTGCGCGCCGCTCGACCAGCCAGATCTTCTCGCCAAATTCACCGAGTGTGATCGGCTTGTCGGTCTGCAATCCGAGACGCTTCACCCGAGGGCTGTCGGGGAAGCGTTTCCCGTAGTCGAAGGTGCCCGTGGCGATTTCGCGCTCAATCGCTTTCTGAACCTGTACCCTCGCCAGCGCCCGATTCCTGCGATTGTCCTCGAGACCCAGAGGCTCCCGGAACTTACCGCTATGACCGGGCAGCTTGAACCCGATCCGGAGATACTTCTTGCCATCCTTGCTGACGGTTTCCAGCCACGCCATTGGGTTCGCTCCTCAGTTTATTCAGAGGGCACCGTTCGGCCGTCGCAGCGGCTTGAATTGACGCTTGTGGAAGGTTGGCCAGTGGATCAGCATTCGCCCGTGTACATCGAAGATGCCGTCTTCTTCGCCAATGTCTCCGAATCGAATCCAGTTGTAAACCGTCTTGGGACTCAGGTGGATCTTCTTGGCGAGTTGGGGAACGGTCACATATTCACTCTCGCTCTCGACCCGACTCTCGCGTTCGTCTTCTCTCGGCTGATCCATGGCACTCAACTCCCTGTGCTGATTTTTGAGAGTTCATTCCAGCATCGCGCTTGTCCTCCACCAGCGCCAACAGCCGAGTCATCCGCAGCGCGTCGCGATCCACAAATTAGATCTCACCGTATGCCAGCAACGCATCCTCCAAGGCAGGTTGCAGCTCCGGAAGTTCCAAACCATTATTCACCAACTCTCCGAGCGCCTGCCATTCCTCGTTCGAAAACGAGATCGTGACCCCATTACTCCGGCGGCGAAACTGGAACGACGCTCCCGTCCTGTCGGCGTAGCCAAAAAACTCCTCGCCCTTCCACTGCTCACCGGGCTTGAGCGCTCCAAGCATGGCGGCAAACTCGCGAATCACCGGATACGGCTCCAGCGGATAGAGCACGCGGTGCGGCTGCAAGTCCAGCAACATAGAAAACTCGTTAGTCTCATCGAGCGCGGTTGAAAGCCGGAAATCTCCGATCACGACCGGCGGCGCATGCGGCGGGCGCAGGCCAGTCAAATCGGCGCGGCGCTGTTCGCGCACCGGGCGCTTCTCGCGCAGGTAATGGCCGCGCGCGGCGATCCGAAACAGCACAGGCAAGTAGGGCCGCAGCGCTTGGTTCAGGGCCTCGACTCCTCTGAGCCGCTCATCCCGCAAGACCACGTAGAGGTTACGCCCAACGGCGACTGGCTTGGGCGTCGACGCCGGAGACTCTCTGAGTCGACGGGCGATGCCGCGCGCAGCCTTGGATACCGCCTCCGAATCCACCGGCGCGTCCCCATTCGAACCTGGTGCCACGACGCGGGACTCAAGATTACCGAAGTAATAGTGGTCGGCCTCCGGGTTCTTGCCGATCCTGAGAGAATGCAACGCAACGAAAGCCTCTAGGAGGCTCGCGTACGACTCCGCCGTTGGCAGATCGGGGTTTTCCGAATGTTGCTCGCAACCGATCTGCACGTAGTAGGCGAGTGCCAACCACTCCGGGCGGGAGAAGCTTTGCTGGCGCTCCCACTTGCGCCGGATGTTGAGCAAGGTTTCGGTGGGCCGGCTCACTAATTCGCTTGCTTCAATATTGTCGTCCTGAGCGCTCTCCAGAAAGAACTTTGCAACCTCGGAGATCGAGGCCTCGCCGTCGCTATTGACCGTCTTCGGCAGCAGATGCCGATAGTTCTCCAAACGTCGCCGTAGTGCGTCCGATATTCGCACCGACAGAGTTTGCTGCTGGGGCTTCATGGGCGAAAATTTTGCACACTTTCGGGTAAAATGCAAGCACTCAATTTGTATCGATACGTCCTACGGACCTCCGCCGT
>JBAWCX010000613.1:0-4315 GCA_049590495.1 Binatus sp. (SeqCode) | reverse complement strand
CTCAACGACGGCGGCCCGACCGCTCCCGTCCACGGCGGCGCGATTGCCGCGCTCGCCGACGTGGCCGCATGCGCAGCAGTATGGAGCCTCGCCGCGACGACGCGCACCGCAACCATATCGATCACGGTGAACTATACCGGCTTCGCCGTGAACTCCGACCTGATCGCCCGCGCGCGAGTGAAGCGCACCGGCAAGCGCATCGCGAGCCTCGCCGTCGAAGTCGCCGACGCCTCCGACACCCTCATCGCCGACGCACTGGTTACCTACAAAATCGCCTGAGCCCGCCGCATCGATTAGTTCGTTCAGCTCGCTTACAATGAGCGTGGCCAATATTCACCAGGGACGTGGAGGAGATGGGGCTATGTTTTCCCGCATTCGATTCGATCGTAACTGTATTTTCGCGGCGGTCGCGACACTGACCGCGGTGCTATCGCTGACACTGGCTTCTGCAGCCCGCGCCGACAACGCCGCTCCCGACCCGGCGACGACCGGCACTGAGAGCGTGCTCTATTCCTTCGGTGTCGCCGGCGGCACAAGCTGCAGCTCGAAAATCAATGACGGCGCCGACCCAAAGGGCTCGCTGACCTACGTCGCGGCCACCGGCCTGCTCTTCGGCACCACTTCGACCACCACGAAGGGCACCGGCGACGGCACGATCTTTCAAATCAATCCCGACGGGACCGGATACTTGGTCGATAACTTCTTCGCCGGCGCGAAGACCGACGGCAACGATCCGCGCAACAACGCGATGACCCTGGTCGGCACCACCCTCTACGGCACGACACTCACTGGCGGCAAAAACAACAACGGCACCATCTTCAGCATCAACGACGAAGGCACCGGCTACTCATCACCGCCACTGTTCGATTTTGCCAAGAGCGCCAGCGGCAACAAGGGCGATCAGCCGTATAGTTGCTTCGTCGCCGTGGGCAGCGTGCTGTATGGAATGACGGCCGAGGGCGGCAAGCACGGCGGCGTGACGGGAGACGGCACGATCTTCTCCTTCGATACCTCCAGCAGCACCTACACCCGGCTGTACTCCTTTGGCGGCGGTAAGGGCTCCGACCCGCATGGCCAGCTCATCCTCGATCCCAACGGCACCACGTTTTACGGCATGACGCGCACGGGAGGTAAGTCCGACGTCGGCGTCATCTTCTCCTTCGACACGACCAAGAACAAATTCAAAGTGCTCCACAACTTCCGCTGCCCCGGTAACAACACGCCTCAATGCGTCGACAGCAGCGACGGCGCGACCCCCGACCACGGCACGCTCGTGCAATCCGGCACGACGCTGTTCGGCTTGACGACCGCCGGCGGCAATTTCGGGTTCGGCACGCTGTTTTCGATCAACACCGACGGCTCACACTTTAAAATCCTGCACAACTTCGGTAACCCCGCGACCACCGACGGCGTCAATCCCTTCGGCTCGCTGATGCTCAACGGCACCACCCTGTACGGCACCACGCAGTTGGGCGGCAGCAAGAACAACGGCACGGTTTTTCAAATCGACACGACCGGCGACAACTACGCGCGAATCTACGACTTCCAGAACGGTTCCGACGCGATGAACCCCATCGACAACGTCATCCTGCTGAACAACACGCTCTACGGGACGACAGAAAATGGCGGGCTATGCGGCAACGGCGCTATCTTCGCCATCGCCTTGCCCTGAGATCTTCGCGTGTCGTCGACGCTCGACATAATTCGCCGCGCCGCCGCGCCGCACGGACTCAACCTGGTCGCGGCGACCCCCGTCGCGCGCTACGAGGCCTCGGTCAAGGAAGTTTCGAGCGCCTCGGCGATCGATCCCGATTCGCGATCGATCGTCGTCATCGGCAACGGCGGTGGCGCGCTCTGGGACGCGCTCAAATCGCACGCAGCGCGCCATCCCGGATGGTGGAATCGTGACAACCCCCTCGACGACTTCACCCGCGAAGTTGTCGAGCGCGACATCGCCGCCCCAATTCGCGCATCGGGCGCGCGATGCACGACAGTCTATCCGTTCATGAGCAACGGCCGCACACTCAGCTTCATCGAACTGGGCAAAGTTGCGGGCATCGCGGGCCCGAGCATCCTCGGCGTCACGGTGCATCCTGTATATGGACCGTGGATCGCGTTTCGCGCCGCGCTGTTGCTCGACGAAGAGCTCGACTCACCCGGCGAGGCGCTCGGCTTCGACCCATGTCCTCGATGCACCGCGCGCACATGCATCTCAGCCTGCCCGGCCAACGCGGTAAGCATCGACTCAGGATGGGACATACCGAAATGCCTGACCCATCGCGTGGAAGTAGAGCCGGACTGCACCCCGCGATGCCACGCGCGCGCCGCCTGCGTCCTCGGCCCCGAGCATCGCTACCCAGACGACGAACTCGCCTATCATCAGATGCGCGCGCTACGCTCGATGCGCCCGTACTACGAAACGCACATCAAGCCGAAAGCCTCCTGATCCGAAAAGTGAACGCGCGATTGTTCCCCTTCCCACTATGGGAAGGGGCCAGGGGTTAGGTTATCCAGCTACCGCACATCACTATATAATGCACGCAGAGCATGACCATGCCCTTCCCAATAAATCGCCCACGCCGCCTGCGTCGCACCGAAACCATCCGCCGCATGGTCCGCGAGACGCGCCTGTCTGCCGACGACCTGATCCTCCCGATGTTCGTATGCCCGGGCCGGGGCGTGAAGAAGCCGGTCGCGTCGATGCCGGGTGTTGCGCAAATGTCGGTCGACAACGTCGTCGCCGAGGCGCGCGAAACCTGGGACGCCGGCGTCCCGGCGGTCATCCTCTTTGGAATTCCCGAACGCAAGGACGCGCAGGGCAGCGAGGCGTGGAACGACGACGGCGAAGTGCAGCGCGCGATCCGCGAAATCAAGGAGCGCGTGCCCGGCATGGCGGTAATCACCGACGTCTGCATGTGCGAATACACCGACCACGGCCATTGCGGCGCGCTCTCCGGCAACGACGTGGATAACGACGCGACGCTCGAACTGCTGACGCGCTCCGCGCTCTCGCACGCGCGCGCGGGCGCCGATATCGTCGCGCCGTCGGACATGATGGACGGGCGCGTCGGCGCAATCCGCACTGCGCTCGACGGCAACGGCTTCAGCCACGTCGCGATCATGGCGTACTCGGCCAAGTTCGCCTCCGCATTCTATGGGCCGTTCCGCGAAGCTGCGGAGTCGGCGCCGAAATTCGGCGATCGCCGCTCGTACCAGATGGACCCCCCAAACGGCGACGAAGCGATGCGCGAGGTTGCGCTCGATCTGGAAGAAGGCGCGGACATCGTGATGGTCAAGCCCGCGCTTCCGTATCTCGATCTGATCTGGCGAGTGAAGCAGGAGTTCAACGCGCCGGTAGCCGCCTACAACGTCTCGGGCGAGTACTCGATGATCCGCGCAGCAGGCATCAACGGATGGCTCGACGAAGAACGCGCCACGCTCGAAGTGCTGACCTCGATCAAGCGAGCCGGCGCTGACCTGATCCTGACCTACTTCGCCAAAGAAGTCGCGCGAAAACTCCGCGCTTGAATCACCGCTCACAGTACTTGGCGATCCCCTCGACCAACCCCTCAATCGTATAGCTCTTCGGCCTTACCACCACTTCGAATCCCTTCTCCTGCGCGGTAGTTGCTGTGATCGGTCCGATCGCCGCCGCTCTGACTCCCTTCACCGGCGCGCCGATAAGCTCGCAGAAATTTGTTACCGTGCTCGAACTGGTGAACGTCACGAGATCGATTGCCCCCGACGCGATCAACTCGCGCATCCGCTCGATCTGCGCGCCCTTGGGCTTGACGGTTCGATACGCCGGCGCGACGACGACTTCCTTGGCGCCCTTGTCGCGCAGAATTTCAGGCAGCGCCTCGCGCGCGATCTCGGCGCGGGGAATCAGGAAGCGTTTGCCGCGAATCCGCTTGATTCCAATCGCGGTAGCGATCTGCTCCGCGCGATACTCTTCGGGCATCGCCGTCACGCGTAGCGCATAGTCGGCCAGCCGCGCCGCGGTTGCGGGTCCGATCGCCGCGATCGACGCACGTCCAAGGTCGCGAATATCGCCGCCGCGCGATTTCAGCCGTTCGACAAAACTCTCGACGCCGGTCGCGCTCGTGAAGATTATCCAGTCGAAGGACGCAATACGTTTGATCGCGCGATCCAGCACCGCGTAACTCGACGGCGGCACTGTTTCGATCGTCGGAAATTCCACGACCTCGGCACCCAGCCGTCTCAGCGCCGTCGCGAACTCGGACGCGGCCGCGCGCGATCGCGTTACCACAATAGTGCGGCCGAACAGTGGCATGCGCTCGACCCACTTCAGATG
>JBAWCX010000612.1:0-10691 GCA_049590495.1 Binatus sp. (SeqCode) | reverse complement strand
CGGTGAAGGCCGTGATTCTCGATTGGGCGGGAACGACGGTCGATCACGGGAGCCTCGCGCCGGTCCGCGTTCTGCAACAGGTGTTTGCGCAGCGCGGCGTGCCCATTTCCGAAGCGCAAGCGCGGCGCGATATGGGCGTCCTCAAGAAAGATCACATTAGAAAGATACTGTTTGAGCCAGAAGTCTCGGCCAAATGGCGCGAGGCCGCCGGGCACGAGCCGACCGAGGCGGACGTCGCGGACCTGTTCGCGAACTTCGTGCCGCTTCAGCTCGAATGCCTGGTCAAATGCTCAGTAGTGATCGACGGAGTAGCGGAGACAGTCGCGCGTATTCGCAAGCGCGGAATCAAGATAGGAAGCACTACGGGATACACGCGCGCGATGCTCGATATGATCCTGCGGCCCGCCGCGGAGCAGGGCTATTCGCCAGATTGCGCGATCACTCCCGATGACGTCGGTGGCGGACGCCCGCATCCGTGGATGATCTTCGCCAACGCCATCCGCCTGCAGGTCGAGCCGCTCGAGGCGATCGTGAAAGTCGGCGACACTCCCGTCGATATCGAGGAAGGCCTGCGCGCGGGTGTGTGGACGATTGGCGTCGCGCGCACCGGCAACATGATCGGACTGTCAGCGGAAGAGTTCGCCGCGCTCGCACCCGTCGAGCAGGCGACTCGCCTCGAGAATGCGCGGACTGCGTTGTCGGCCGCAGGCGCGCACGAAGTAATCGACGCGGTCGCCGACTGCGAGTCGGCCCTCGACGCGATCGAGGCGCGCATCCGCCGCGGCGAGCGCCCGTAGCAGGCGCAATCCTAGTAGCGCGCGGCTCGGCGTGTGATTGGGCCGTCGTCGCTGAGCGTGATGTGCGTCAGCGTTTGCTCGTCGTGGTTCATGCGCCATGACAGGAGCTTTTGTGCGTACTCGAGCACGAGAGGAGCGTACGCAGCGTCGCTCGCGAGGTTTGTGAACTCGTTTGGATCTTTCTGCAGGTCGAAGAACAGCGGTGGCAGGTTCGTGAAATGAACATACTTGTAGCGCTCGCCGCGGATGATGTTCACCGTGCATTGATGCATCGTGAGTCCGAGCTCGCGCTCCGCCGAGTCGTCGGCCGGGTCGCGGAAGTCGAACTCCCAGTGCGCTTCTGTGCGCCATCTGACGGGGCGCCCTGCCCCTTCGAGGAACGGTCCGAGCGACAGCCCGTCGCATTGCACCGGAATTTCGGCACCGATCGCTTGCAGCATCGTCGGCATGATGTCGACGTTTTCGGTGAACGACGAAACTACCGCGCCGCGCGCAGAGTCGGCTTGCGGCCGCGGATCGCGAACGATTAGCGGTATGTGGTAGGAGCCGTCGAAGTAGCCACACTTGCCAATGAGCCAGTGGTCGCCAATCTGCTCGCCATGATCGGAAGTAAAGATGATAAGCGTGGAATCCCAGCGCCCGGACTCCTTGAGAAAACGAACCAGCCTTCCAATCTCTGCATCAACCCGGCTCATGAGCCCGTAGTAGACGGCCTTCAGCCGGCGAAGTCGCTTCTCATTGTTGGTCGCTCTGAAGACGCGGCGCTGAAGCTGATGCGCGAGCCACGGATGCTGCCTGGCTTCATCTTCCGGCGTGGCGAGACGGGTGAAGCCCGGCACCAGCGCGGGATCGTACATCGCATTGTAGGGCTCGGGCGCGACAAAGGGCGGATGAGGCCGCAGGAGCGACAAGTGCGCGACGAAAGGACCGCGCGCGCTCTTGATGTAGTCGATGGTTTGCCCGACCAGAAATGCGGTGTCGTCGAATTCCGCCGGATACTTGAGCGGCTTGGGGTGCGCCGCGCCGTCTTCATAGTCAGGTCCATCCGCGCGATAGCCATAGGCGAAGCGGATATCCGCGGGCACCTCGAAACCGCGCGCGCGCAGCCAATCGGTCCACGGCGTCGGTGCGCCAATCATCAGGCATACGGGCCGGATACCGGGCAGCGGACCTTCGTAGGATTTCAGCCAGGGATCACCAGCGTCGAGCCCGCGAGGATCCTGGCTGGTGTCGGTATAGCCGAACAGCACCGGATCGTAACCGTGCGACGCGGCCTCTTTGGCCCAGTTGGTATGGCGCGCATCGAGCGGAGTGCCGTTGGTCCCGGACCGATGATTCTGCAGATACATCCCGGTGTGAAGCGAGGCCCGGCTGGGACCGCATGGGACGGCGTTGGCGAAGTGCCGACTGAAAAGTACGCCGTCGGCGGCGAGCGCGTCGAGCTTCGGCGTGCGAACGACAGAATGATCGAGCGCTGATAGGCAGTCGCCGCGCCATTGGTCGGCGGTGATGAACAATACATTGAGCGGCGATCCCATC
Organism: Binatus sp. (SeqCode); assembly: GCA_049590495.1. Lineage (GTDB taxonomy): Bacteria > Desulfobacterota > Binatia > Binatales > Binataceae > Binatus. The sequence continues at coordinate 8,355 of JBAWCX010000612.1, read as the reverse complement.
GTGCTAAGCCTACGTTGGGGATACTAGCGGCGGCCAGCATCCAGGGTCCAGCGCAGTCTAGGCAGCGCGCCAGCGAGAGAAGCCTCAATTCGCCGGCGAGACTCGCACTGTTAGCACGTGGGGGCCGCGGAAATAGCGGTCGAACTCGCCGCCGACGTAGTTCCAATGGTCGTTGGGATTAAACCAAGCGTCCATCGTGGGGATGAATGGCGCGAGCAGAAAAGTCAGAGGACCGAGATCGGGCCGCATATCGAGGCGAACGAGATCACCTGGATATAGGGGCCAACGCTCCGATCGATCGGGAAGCGACGCCTTAACGCTGAAGAGCTCGGGTCCGGGGGCGCATGCGAAGGCATGAAAGCTGATTTCACGTAGGCCTTGTCGAAGGCTCCCGACGACTATCAACAGACCGGACGCTCCCGCGAAAGAATTGGGTGGGATATCAAGCTGAGACTTACGCACCCTAACCTTGCCTGCCGTATAGCTCGTGCATGACGCGATACCCGATTTGCGGTCGAGCGTGTCGAGCATATAAGGGGTTCCATCGGCGTTGAAAAACGAGTGCCGGTAGGAGTCGAGCCTTGGCGTCAGGCGCTCGTCGCCGAGGTATAGCAGCTCGTTCTCACTGTCGCGCTCGCCATCAAGGTACCTGGTCTCACCCTTGATCTCTTCGGTTGAGTTCTTCCTAAGGACCGTGAAGCGAGTAGATCCGATCGTCCGCTTCCCATCGGAGGTCAAGATCCTAAACTGCATCCCACCGAAATCGGAGGAGCCGGGCGGACCAGGCTCCAACGCGACCGCGTTTCTCGAAAGCGCCGTGCATGCGGCAATCGAGAAAACGCCCAGCAGCGTCGTTTTCAGAATCCGACTCAAGCGGATACGGCGGAGTCGATCGTCAAATGCCGTAATGAATTTCCGGCGCGAATTGCGCCGCCGTCGAACTGCGACCGAAGCCCGCGTTGGCGACTCGATGGTAAGCAATCACGGCGTCCAGAATTTCCGGGATTTCAAACACCGCGCGGTTGTCGATCGCGGCTACGCTGGCGCGCAAGCGCAGGTACTGTTCGCGATCCAGCATCGTCGAGACCGCACTCGCGATCTCGCGGAATGAAGGCAGTACCACTCCGAGCTGATTTTGCGCGATCCAATCGGTATTGAAGCGCTCCTGCACCATCGTCCAGGCGTTGCGTTCCACGATCAGGGGAAGGCCCATGACCAACGCCTCGCTGATACTGCCAGGGCCCGGCTTACCGATGAAAAAATCCGCGAGCTTCATGAAGTAGGGGATTTCCTGCGTGAAGCCGACGCAATGAAATGGGTAGGACAGCTTCATGCTTTCGATATCTTCGCGCAGCTTGTCATTGTGACCGCATATGAAAATCAGCTGAGTCTTGAGCCGCGCCGCTTCGATTCTCTTCGCGATAGTCGCCATCTGGCTCGAGCCGTAGCTGCCAAACATGACGATGCCCGTCGGCAATTCAGGGTCGAGCCCCAGCTTGATTCGCTCGGCTTCGCGGCTTAGTGCCACCTGGCCATAGAACTCAGGGCGCACGATCATCCCCGAGGTGCGGAAGACACGCGCCGGGGCATGTCCCATCGCGATCGCCTGCTCCGCCGCGGTAGCAGTGCCGCAAACCAGGTACTGCCGTTGACGTTCGATCCAGAAGTGCGGCGGGCAGTCGGCCATGTCGGTCAGGATCGTGACCATAGGAGTTTCAGGTCGCATCCGTGTCGCGTCGGCCTGACGGATGCCTTTCAAAATCGCGTGATTGAAGTTGGGGATCATCGAGACCACAAGGTCGGGCTGCGAGTCTCGCCAATGGCGCGCCAGCAGCTTGATCATCGCGGGCTCAAGCTGCCGTATCAGCATCTGGGTTATCCGCAGCATCGGACCGGTGCCGATAGTAAGGCCGTGCTTGAGCTGCGAGTTGTAGAAGTCCTCGATGCGAACTCCGGTGAGGCGCCGGATTACGTCAGCCGGTTCGAGCAGGTCGCGCAGGTTGATGAGTCTTATATTCCACGAGCGACCCTGTTGCCTGGCCGCCGACATCAAAGCTGTCGCGGAAGCGCGATGGCCGCCGCCTGCGTCGAAGTAGATCAGGTCGAGTTGTGCGTCGTGATAGTCAGTCGACTCAAAACTGAAAGGTGTCACAAAGTCACCCCCTGTGACATTGGTTCGGAAACCGAAGTGCTCTGGTCTGAACCGTTCCATCGGATGACCTGCAGCGCTCCGTCCTGTTGTTCGACGACCGCCGTGCGGCTCTGCACCCAATCACCGTCGTTCACATACAAGATGCTTCCGATCTGGCGATGGTCCGCGCGATGTATGTGTCCGCAGACGACACCGTCGGCTCGGTGATCGCGCGCGGCCGCAAGCACCGCGCGATCGCGGAAGTCAGTGAAGAACTCGATGGCCTTGCGCGCGGGATAGCGCAAATAATCGGAAAGCGAGCGGCCTTCGTCGCCTTCGTGTGCGGAGCGCCGATTGTACCAATCATGAATCCGCTGCGCGCGCGCGTAGGCGTTGGGTCCGATCTTCGGCAGCAGGCGATTCGGATTGAGCGAGCCATCGAACTGATGACCATGGATAACCAGCATTTTGGCGCCGGCCGCGGTGGTGTGAATCAAGGAACTCACCGAAGGGATCGATCCGAACAGTCCTTCAACGAGGCTAACCTTGGACTCATCGTGATTTCCCGGCAGGAATACTACGTTGGCGCCACGACGGCGCCATTGCACGATCTCGTCCACCAACTCCTGTTGAGCCTGACTCCAGTACCACGAAGGTCCCCAGTTCCATCCGTCGACTATGTCGCCAACCATGTAGAGAGTCTGGGCAACGTGATGGCGCAGAAAATCGAGCAACGAACTTGCCTTGCATGCACGGGTTCCGAGATGAACATCGGATATCCAGATCGTTCGGTAATAGCTGGGTTGAACCATGGTCTTACACACCTCCTCCCCGCTTCGGCTCGCCTTAACCGCAACGCGAGCGTCCCCTACCGCCTAGATCCAACGACCCCCCACTCAGCAATATGCAATCAGATCGAGAGCGCGACGACTACTAAGTTCAGTGAACTGCGGCTGAAGAATAGAGTAAGAACGAATTATCAGTGTATTAGCAAGTTGATACTTACATATTAACGCAAGACTACCTGCGAACCTGCGAGCAGGCCCGATGTTTCGGCCCGAAACGAATGGAGATTGTTTGCGAGGTTGGGGCGGCTATCGCCAGGTTAGCTTACTTTTGACGCCGACAACACCCTGAGTGTTCGACGCGATCATTGCCGCCTGCCTGGCAGCATCAGCTGACGCCACCACTCCGCTCAATTCGATGGTACCGTGATCGCAATCGACTGCGACGGGGTATCCGTCCGAGATTCCCTTCTCTGCCAGCGAGCTTTTCACTTCGGTAATCAGCAAGTCGTCCTGCGCGCGTTCGGCCGGAGAATTGTAAAGATGCTCAGCCGATGTTTTGACCTTGTCATTCTCAACATTCAGCGAGCGATCGGTGGTTTGGATTGAAGAGTCTTCCTGCGCGTGAGCATTCGAGACAACGAGCGGGCGCGCAGCAAGACCGCAGATCAGCATCGTAGCAACGATATAGAAGTTTTTGAGTTTCATGGTAGCTATCCACTCAGTCGGTCTGTTCGGCAGCCGAATCGGACATGCGATGCCGCTCCAGCACGTAAACATGCGAGGTGCGCGCGGCGCGGGATAACTCCGCAGCGAATTTCCCGCCGCTCTCAGGAAGAAATGCCGAGTCATATATGATGCGATCGAAATCATCGCTGGATTGCAGGAGCTTCAACCCGTCGGCGGAAGACGCGGCTACGACCACCGTGCATCCGCTACGCTCGAGACATTCCTTGAGCGCGCTATTTTCGTCGGCCGAGTCAGTGATCAAAAGGGCGGCGGTATGCGGCGCTGATTCCGAAGCGATCGCGGGATTATCAATCCCCGGAGTGTTAGACCTCTTCCTGGTGCGGCCTGGGCGTATCGATGCAACCAGTTGTTCCGCGCGCACATATTGCTCCAAACGCTGAACGCGCTGAGACGCCTTCTCGATCAGTACGGCCAGACGAACCATCTCGCCTTCATAGGCCGACGATTCGAGTTGATGGCGCATAAGTGAGATTCGCAACCCGACGGCGTTGAGCAGGTCATTGAGCTCGCTGGCGGCATCCTGTGCTACCTGAACGATGGGATGTATTTTCCGGGATTTCCTCATGCCGGGACTCCGGGCCGACACCGCCGAGCGATCAAACATACGAGGGAACCTCTACCGGACTTGCGCAAACAGGCGCCGCCGCCAAACTCGTGGCTTTGAGGCACGAGTCGGCGGCGGCCACACATGAGACTAGGCTACCGATAGTTCAACTAGTTGCTCGCCGAGCTTATCACTAGAAGCCGGTTGTCTACGCTCTTGACGCCGTCGGCTTGCTCCGCGATCTGCGCCGCATGCTGCGCCATCTCGGGCGAACCAACGCTGCCCTTCAGAGTGACGACTCCAGCCGTGGTGGATACGTGGATTCCGGTCGAGCTAATCCGCTTGTCGCTCGCCAGCTTAGCCTTGACATCGGCGGTAATCGCAGTGTCCTTGGTAGCGCGCTCGGTGCCGTGAAACGCGTCCTTAGCGGCCATGCCGGTATCAGAACCAGCCTGCTCCATTTCGTGACCAGCCGCATTCATCTGCTGGCCTGCAGGCGCGTTCTTATCCGGCGCCGGCGCGCCGCTGTCCTGCGCGAAAGCCGGAACCGACAAGGCCATGCCGAATAGGACGGCCGGCACGATTAGTTTGAATGAATATTTGTTCTTCATAAGTTTCTTCCTATGCATCTCACGTCAGAGGTGTTAGACGCCTTGCGACTTGAGCCACTCCTCGATTGCTTCGCGCCGATCTCCCGAGCGCTCCTGAATCTTGCCGACCAGCTTTTCCATACTGCCTTGGGCCTGAGTCAGATCGTCGTCAGTGATCTGTCCCCATTTACGTTTGATCTCGCCGGCCAACTGCTTGTACTTGCCCTTCATCTGATCGCGATTCATTCGTATTGCTCCTGTCTGTGTAAATTTGGCCTTACAGCCGATCGCCGCGACTCACAACTAAGACAGCAAGTATAGGGCCACCTATTAAAATCCATCGCCCGCAAGGCTTTTCTCACAAAGCCAGGGGTAATTTATTCACGATTCCGAACGTGCCAGGGAATTTAACCGGCACACGGCGGGGGGAAAATTACGCGAACACTTAAGGTAGGGATGGGATAGCTGAATCGGCGAGTTTCGGCAGCGGCGCGAGCAAGGTAGAGGCCTTCGTCGCGAGGCTAATCGCAGCGACGCTATCGCGCTCAGCAAGAGCTCCCTTGGCTTCCGACAACAATTTCTGCGCCAGAATATCGCGTTGAGAGTCGTCGGCGCTCAAGTTTTTGCGATCAACCTGCTTTTCAACTCTATCGACGTCCTGAATCAATTTCGCGGCCTTCGCAGGATTTGCGTCGCCTGTCCCGGATGATTCCAGTGCCGGAGAGCTCCGAGTGGAAGTTCCTGGCGCAGGCGCGATGTTCGCGACTGACCCCGACCCTGGTGGAGTCGATGCCGGTCTCGCAACAGCGGGAGCGGGAGTGCTGGCCCCCATTGCACCAGAATTGGGTTCCAGGCTGACGTCGGCGCTCGAAGGGCCGGAGCCGCCAACCTGGTGGGCGACGCTGGCCGCCTGCTTGGACGCAGTCGCTGCCTGCTTGGAGGCGAGCGCGGCCTGGGCCGACGCATTGGCAGCCGCCTTCGAGGCAGCGGCTGCGTTTTCCGCAGCGGCACGCGCCTGTTGAGCGGTTTTCTTGCCCGGATGCCCGGTAGTTTCTTCGGCCACCGGAGGTGCGGCGGGGGCGGGAGTTTCAGTTGCGTTGGGAGAAATGGCAGGAGCCTGCGTCGGAGCTTCGGCGGGAGTTGAGCGGCTGAAAAAACTGGTGACTCCCGCCATGCTCGGCGCTCCGCCGGAGCATCCGGCGAGAGAAATTACTGGTAACGAAACCAGGCAGAGGCTCAGCCAGATGACTGGCCGATTGACTCGCTTAAGCAGCGCTAGAGACCGCTGATTTGGCAGGCGCATTTGCTCTAATCGGGATCGTAACCTTGCACACCGTACCCTGGCCCAATTCCGATTCAATCGCTATCTTCCCACCGTTGAGCTCGATTGCCCGCATCGCGAAGGGCAGGCCGAGCCCGCTCCCGCTGGCTTTGGTTGTGTAATACAAGTCGAAGATCCGATCCAGTTGCTCCTTGCCGATTCCCGGTCCCCGATCGGCGATGCTCAGTTCGACCGCCGATCCTTGCAGCTTACTGGCCAGCGTCAGCCCTCCCCCCTCAGGCATCGCTTCCTCAGCGTTGGTTATCAGATTTGTTAGCGCTTCGTAAATCAATCCGCGATCGGCCTGGACCATCGGCAATGCGGGATCGAGCTGATACTCTACTTTGATGCGCTCGCAATTGACGCGCGCGCCGAGTTCCTTGAGCAACTCGTTGACGTCGAAATCGCTCAGCTTCAGTTGCGCGGGGCGCATGAACCTGAGCAGCGCCTCGACCGACTCGTCGAGGCGAGTCACCTCATGGCGCAATTTGTCGATGTGCTTTGCGCCCGCGTCGCCGGCTTCGTGGCGCAACAGCTCGAGCCTCATGTTCATTCCGTTCAGAGGGCTGCGCAGTTGATGGGCCAGTCCGGAAATCAGCGTTCCCAGGCGCGCAAGCCGGTTGGATGAATCGAGCGCCGTCTCCAGTTCGATGACCGGCGTCAGATCTCGCAACACAATCAACAGGCCGGCTGGAACCCGCTCACGGCCAAGTCGAAAGAATGAAACCAGGTAAGTACCGCCCGCCGGCAGTGGCAGTGGAACGTCGCGGGCATCGGTTCCGGCCACGGTCGATTGCACCAACGCCAGCAAAGGATGCTCCGGACCGAGCGCCGCGGCCAGCGATGCGCCCTCGAGCGAGCCGTTCTTAGGCGCCAGCCGTTCCTGCGCTTCCTTGTTCGCGAACAGCACCACCCCATTTGTGTCGAGCAGCACGACAGCGTCCTGGATGGAACGGACGACGTCGAACAGATGACTCTGGTCGCTGTCCAGTCTGGACCGATCCTCCCTGACTTGCCGCGACAGTTCATTGAACTTCTCGGCCAGCGTGGTCAGCTCCTGGGCCCCCGAGACCTTGACCTCCGAAGGACTTTTTCCCGCCGCAAGCTGTTCAAATCCGCTGGTCAGGACGGCGAGTTGTTCCAGAATCCGGTTGGCGATCAGCAATACCGCGAGCATCGCTGCCGCGATTACGAGTCCAGCTGTCGCGATTATCACCACCAGCAGATGACGGGCCTGGTCCGCGATCAGCGCCGTCGTCACGCCGACCGCAATAGTGGCAGCCGGTTGACCGTTGATATCGACGCGGCGCCGCGCTTCGTAAACTTTCGCCGTCAGAAGAGTAGGTAGCGACGTGAACAGCAACCATCGCGAAGCCTGTTCGTCGAGTTCCCTGACCGACGGCAAGTTGAGGGCGGGCTTGCCCTCGCCGTCGCCGTTGGCAGCGACGATCACGTTGCCATCTTTCCCGACGATCGACGCGGCCACGACCGCCGGACCGAACGCGACCGTTGAGTCGAGCAGCTTGCGCAACGGTTCGCTGCCGTGAAGCGAGGTAGCGACGTCGCCGTTGCCTTCGGAAAGCGCCAGGCGCACCTGTTCGAATATCTGCGAGATCATGAAGTCGGTCGATCGCGACGTGTCGTCGACCATCGTGCCGATCCGGGAATCGATCGAAATGATGCTCAGCGTAATGGTCGGAACCAGCATAAGCACAAGAGCCATCAGGGCCAGTCTTGCTCGCAGTTGCATAGTTCCCCGGGCGAGTCGTCTGGTTCGAGCTACGACGAACGTTCGTTGCCGAATCGTTCGAGCTTGTTGTAGAGGGTTTTGGCGCTGACCCCGAGGATTTCTGCGGCGCGGGTTTTGTTGCCGGCGGTGAACTCGATGGTGCGCGAGATCATTTCCTTCTCGACGTCGTCGAGCGAGCTGCCCAGCGCAATCTTGATGAAGCCGCCGTCCCCGCCGCCGGCCGCGCGGAAGTCGTCGGGCAGGTCGGATTTGCGGATGGTGCGCCCCTCGCACACGATCAGCGCGCGCTCGACCACGTTGCGCAACTGGCGCACGTTGCCCGGCCACGGATGCGCCGCCAGCGCCTTCATGCATTCGTCGTCCACCCCGCTCACCTCTTTCTTGTTCTGCGCCGCGAAATGGTTGATGAACATCTGCGTCAGTTGCGGCAGGTCGTCGATACGCTCGCGCAGCGGCGGCAGCGCGATCGTGAACACGTTGAGCC
>JBAWCX010000611.1:0-5332 GCA_049590495.1 Binatus sp. (SeqCode) | reverse complement strand
GTCCTCTAGTATTACGCTGCCGACTTGAGGAATTTTGATCAAGTCGCCTTTTTCCTCAACGAACCCGAAGCCGTCGGCACCGATTACCGCACCGTTCAAAAGCGTCACGCGATTTCCGATTACCGTGCCCTCGCGAATCGACACGCCGCTGTGCGCGACGAAGCGATCGCCGATGCGCACGCCCGGATAAATCGTCACGTTCGGATGAACCACCGCGTCGCGCCCGATCGTTACGCCCGCGCCGATCACCGCCGACGCGCCAATCGACGCGTTCGCACCGATCGTCGCGTCGGGAGCGATTGAAGCACGCGGATCGATTCCCGGCGCGGGGCGGTACGGCGGAAAAAAAATCTCGAGCACGCGCGCGAAGTCCGCGTAGGGATTCGTGCTGATAAGCGTCGCGCACTTCGCGCCGGCCGCCAGCTCGGCGGTCGTGATGGCAGCGGATACGTTGGATCGCAACGCAGGCGCGTACTTCGCGCTCGCGACGAAAACGATCATGCCGGGACCGGTGGCCTCGATCGGCGCCGGCGCGAAAATCTCGACACCGCCGTCACCGCGGATTTCGAGTCCCAGCCTGGATGCGAGTTCGTTCAGTTTCATCGTGATGCCTTGAAGTTCCCGATGCTGAAAGTTTTCATTTTTTCACTCTTTTCTCGTCATTGGGGCGTGCGCATCGCGGCGATCGCGTCGGCGAGCTCGGCCGCCTCGATTTGCGTCAGGCAATTGTAATGACCGAAGCGGCAAGTGCGCGCCAGGCACGGACTGCATTCGAGCTTGCGATAAATCACCCGCGTCTTCGGCCCCAGCGGCCCGGTGCGATTCGGATTGGTCGATCCGAAAATCGCGACGGTCGGAATTCCGAGCGCTCCAGCAATATGCATGCATCCGGAATCGTTGCCGATGAATCCGTCGCACAGCGAGAGCAGGGCGATCAGCTCGCCGATATTGGTGCGCCCCGCCGCGATCATCGCGCCGCTTTTGCTCGCCGCCGCAACTTCCTCGCACTTCGCGCGCTCCGACGTCGCGCCGACTAGCACGACCTCCGCGTCCTCGCGACGCGCGAGCAGATCGATGAGCGCGCCGTAGCTGTCCGCGGGCCATTCCTTGGCCGGTCCGTAGGCGGCGGCGGGAGCGATCGCAAAAATGGGACGGTCGGGACGCTTGCGATTCGCCGCGAGCCATTGGCGCATCCGCTCGCGATGCGGTTCGTGCACGTCGATCGCGAATTCATCGGCGCGCCCGTCGGCCACGCCGGTCGCACGCACCATCGCGAGCCAATAGTTCACCTGATGACTCGTCACCGCCTCGGGCGGCGGCGACGCCTTCAGCGTCAGCATCGCGCCACGCGCGTCGGCAACGAACCCGGCGCGCCGCCGAATTCCCGCCATCGCGATCCACAACGCCGACTCGAAACTGTTGGGAAACAAAACCCCGAGATCGAAACGCCGCGAGCGAATTTCTCCGACAATCCTGCGCCGATCGAAAAACCCCGAGAGACCGCGCCCGACCGAGTAGGGGATCACCTCGTCGATCCAAGCGGCGCCGTCAAAGAAGCTGGCGAGTTCCTTTTTGACGAGCACCGCCAGATGCGCGCGCGGCCACGCTCGCCGAATCGCGCGCAGTGCGGGCAAACTCATGACGACATCGCCCAGCCAGTTAACCTCCTTGACCAGGATGCGCGCCGGCGGCGGATCGAGCGCGACCGCCGGCGTCGCGAGCGACGGCGCGCGCGTTTCGTTCCGTCGAAAAGTCACCGATTCCACGCTAATGATTCCCCACAGCCGATCTAGTCAAAGATTTCATCACGCAGGCGTCCCCAAATAAACCCGACACGGATGAGGGCGTCTTCAATTGCAATTCAACGAGGGGCGCCTGTCGTCACGCGTCGAACGCCACGAAAACTTCCCTAGAAATGTAATACTTGCTCTTCCCTCGTTCGTCTCCTCCGGGTGCGTGAGCTGGCTCGCGGATTTGCTTCCGCATAAGGCACAATCGTACTACTATCCAAGAGGCACGCGAGGGTTTGCTGCGATGGCAGAGTTGAGAGAACGACCGCTGATGCGCAATGCGTTGCTGGCCGGCGCAGTGATTGGGATGAGCGCCATGGCTGTATTATTCGCGCTCGACCGCGGCCAGGTTGCTAGTCGTCATTTTGCTCCGATGGCGTCGGCGCCGATCCACTCTGACAGCCACGATTCAACTTCTCGGCTCGCAACATCAAGCACAGCGGCTGTCGTGCGTCACGCGTCTCCCGCCGCAAGCGCGCTGCCTCAACAGATTGGATTTTCGCCATCGAAACCGAAAAAGAACCTCGGTGACATGACCTTGGTCGTGATGGTTCCGGATTTGCCGCGCGAGATTCCCGGCGTCCCGCTTGCAGGCGTATGGAACGATCAGGGCAGCGCTGCTCCTGTCGTTGGCGGCAACGCTCAAGCTCCCGGACTGATTGCGTCGAGCGCAACCGGTGGCGTCTCGGCGCCGCTGACTTCACCGACGCGAGGAGCTGTGCCGAGTTCGCCAGTCGTATCGGGCGGCGGGACAAATCCTCCAGTCCCATCAAACGTCAGTCCGCCGGTCGGACAAGCCGATTTGTCGCAGCATTCCGGTTTCGTGCTGCTGGCGGGCGGGCAGGGCAACCAGCAATTTGCGCTCTCGAGCTCGGAGCTTTTCGACCCGGTCAAAGATGCATTCGGAGTCGGTCCGTCGATGAAGGACGCGCGCACCGATCATACGGCGACAGTGTTGCCCGGCGGCACAGTGTTGGTCGCGGGCGGCGAAGGCCCGTCGGGCCGCTCACTGTCGTCGGCTGAATTGTACGACCCGGCCAGCGGAAAATTTTCCGAAGTCGCGTCAGAGATGAACACGGTCCGTGCCGACCATACGGCGACGCTGATTTCCGGATGCAACTGCCCGGCTGACGGCCAGGTGTTGCTCGCGGGAGGCACCACGGCAACAGGGTCGCTCGGATCCACTCTAAAGAGCGCGGAGCTGTACAACCCCGTCACCGGCAAATTCACCGCGACCGGCGCGATGAAGGCGACGCGCGCGCGCCATTCGGCGACACTGATTGTCAGCGGCCCGCTGGCGGGAAACGTGCTGGTCGCAGGCGGTACCAGCGATGAAAGCGGCGGCGACGTCGCCACGGCTGAACTTTACGATCCAGTCAGCGGGCAGTTCACGGCGGCGGGCAGGATGAGTACGCCGCGCGAGAATCACAGCGCTACCTGGTTGTCGCCGAGCGTCGTCACGGGCGCGCTTGCGGGCAACGTGCTGGTCGCGGGCGGCGGCGACGTGAACGCGCCGACCGACAACGCGGAAGTTTTCAATCCTCAGACGGAAACGTTTTCACGGGTCGGCGCGATGACGACCGCGCGCACGCTTCAAGCTGCGGTATTGTTGGCGAACGGCAAAGTTCTGATCGCCGGCGGTCTGGGCAGCGAACCGGAAACCCTGGTGAGCGCCGAGCTGTTCGATCCCGCGCAGGCTACTTTTGCCGCCACCGGCTCGATGCACAACGTGCACGCTGGCGCGACCGCGACCGTGCTCGAGAACGGCAACGCGCTCATCGCCGGCGGCAGGTCGGGTTATGCGGATCTTTACGATCCTACCGCCGCGACCTTCGCGGCGACCGGCAGGATGATTACCGATGTCGCCGAATCGACCTCGACGCTGATCAGATAGTCAATTCTTGAGCGCCGCGACTACGTCGTTGACGATCGCGTCGGCCTTCGCACGCATCTCGTCGTCGGTCGCGTCCTGAATCGGATGCGCTACGAAAACGCGGCGAAGTTCCGGCATTCCCAGCGCGTCGGCCTGTTTCTGCGCCGCGTCCGCGAACTCGCTGGATGCTATTACGACCGCGGGCTTCTTATTCGTCTCGAACCATACGGAGTCGTGCACACTGCACGTCGTGCATGACCCTCAATCGGCTAGCGCTTCGATAACGAAGTCGCTCTCCTGTGCGATCCGGCGGCGCAACTCGTCGGGCGCCGGCTTGGTGAAGGTTGGTTTGCGAAAGCGCTTTATCTCGATGCCGGGGATGCGGTCCTGCAGATGCTCGGCGAGCCTGTCGATCAGCACGCTGCCGCGCGGCTTGGCGATGTCGAGCAGCGCCACGCGTCCGACGATTGTGTTCGAGCGGGCCGCCAGCGTGCGCCGAATCGGCACGCGCTCGTCGGTCGGATCAACTATCACCTGTTTCATGTCGCCTCCTCGATTCTCCGGCTGACGCTGGAGGATCCCATCGGACCCGAGACCCATCCGGCGAACACCGCGGAGAATTTCCCGGCGTTGCCGCCGGCCACGATGATATTGATATCCTCCGGCCTGCGAAACTTCGCAATCTTTTCCGCAAGCCGTTCTTCGGTCGCGTCGCCGAGCGCGCTCAGCGGAATTCCCTCGCCACTGTTGTCATCGCGAATCAACTCGCGGATCGGCCGCGACGTAACTTCCTGGATACGCGCGCGCACGTCCGCCTTGGTCCATTTCTCGTGCGCGAGAGTGTCGGCATGCTCGGGCGAAATGATCAACAGAGTCTCGCCGGCGCCGTGACTCTTGGGATGCCAGCATGCTTCGAGCCCCATGCCGAGACTGCCGGCCAGCGCGCGCGCCGTCCGCGAAGTCTGATCGGCAATCTGGCGCGAGCCCGCCTCGAGACCGAACACCGTCACGACATTTTCGTCCTTGTTGAAGCCGCGCTCGACGTGCAGCGGCTCCCACGGACTGCGCTCCTCCCACTCGGCGAAGCAAGTCGTGAATTTTCCCGGCGCGCCGAGGGTAGAGCGCTCGATATCGCCCGGCCGCGCGCCACCGACGTTGCGCAACACGAGCTTCAGCGCGCGTCCGATAGTTGCGTTCGAACGCGTGCCGTAGCCGAGCGCCATCATGCCCATGTTCATGTCGAGACGGTGACGAATCGGACCGTTGACGACGATTACGGGCGTCGCGCCCCAGGTCGTGGACATGATGCCGTGGATGTTGAACTCGTCGGTGCAGACCGCTTCGAGCGCCGCGATCACCACGGGCAGGTACTCGGGCTTGCATCCCGCCATCACGGCGTTGACCGCGACTTTCTCGACCGTCACGGGAGCGAGATTCGGCGGCACGATCGCGACCACGTCGCGCGGATCGCGCCGCGTCCCCGTCAGCATCCACATCACACGCTCGGGCGTCGGCGGCACCACGGGCAAACCGTCGGTCAGCCCGCGCTCGAACATGAATTCGAATACGTCCTCGGCATCGCCCAGCTCGATTCGACGCGCAGTCAGTTTGTCGCCGCGCGCGTTCGCCTCGAGTCGTTCCGCGATTCCCGGCTCGACCGACTTGGAGC
>JBAWCX010000610.1:0-12116 GCA_049590495.1 Binatus sp. (SeqCode) | reverse complement strand
TCCGGCGCTCTGCAATCCATCGGGGTAGTGGCTGAAACTGGCGCTCCATTTCATACATCCGGCGGAAGACAAAAGGTCTTTGGTGTAGACCGCAATTGGAAGGGCGTTGTTGCACGGCTCTAGCGACATCGAGGTGAAGCCCAGCGACGCGATCTCAGCCACGTTACTACCCTGGTTCGGCCCACTCACCTGGCTCGGCGTATTATCCTGGCCCGGAGCACTATCCTGGCTCGGCGAACTACCCTCATTCGGAGAAGTACTACTCTGAAGTGGCTCACCTTCTCGCTTCGGCGCGATCGAATTGTGGCCACTATCCAGATGCGCAGTTTGACCTATGCTTGCAAGGTTTACGGGTTGAGGATGCGCGCCGTGATTCTGGTAGAGATACGCGCCCGCAAAGCTGACAGCAGCCATCAGCACAAGGACCGCCGCTCCGGTCAGCACTCGGATGACCGGACTTCTCGCGACGGCCGCCGGCATAGGCGTGCTCACCGCTGCGATCGGCGACAAAGTTGCCGGGGGAATCGCGCCTTGCGTCGGCGTCGGCTTCGGAGCCTCCGCGCATGCGACGCAGGAGCGTTGCGCTGCCGGTATCGCGCGCGTGCAATTCGGGCATAGCCACTCGCCGTTGTCGGTTACGTTCCACGCCACGCGGTAGATGCGGTGTCCGGAAGGAAAGCCCTTCAGTGTAACTTCGCGGCCATGGTCAAACCTGATGTCACCGGCGTCCTTGGCGAGATCCATGAAGGATGCCGAGGTCGCAATCTCGCCGCCGTCAGCGTGACCCATCACGCGCGCCGCAAAGTTAACCGCGTTACCGTGGTAGTCGTTCGATTCCCGTCGCGCCTCGCCCACATGAAGACCGATGCGAATCCGAAGCGGCTGATCGGGATGACTGCGGCCGTAGGCGACAAGATCGCGCTGGATTTCGATCGCGCAAAGCAGCGCCTGCCGAACCGTTTTGAAGGTCACGAAGAAACCGTCGCCAGTGGTGTTGGCCACGAATCCCTGGTGCGACTCGACCTGCTTGCGGACGATCGAGTCGTGCGCGTGCAGGACTTCGACCGCCTTCAGGTCGCCTAGCCGCTCCCACATCGCGGTCGACCCTTCGATATCCGAGAAGAACAGGCTGACCGTGCCGTCCGGAGCCTCGTGCAAATTCAGTTGGGACAGATTTCTGGCGACCGTGAGAGCGATATCGGCGCTCTTCACAGTTCCGGTTTGGCTACTATCGACTCCCTGGTTGAGTGCGGATAGCTCCTGACGCACGGCGGCGGCATTTGAGAATCGGTCGTCGGGCGACTTGGCCAACAATTTGAGAATCAATCGATCGAGCGAGGGCGCTACGCCGGGCAACAGCTGACTGGGTCGCAGCGGGTCGGAATTCAGCAGCTGCGAAATGACGGTGGCGATATTGTCACCTAGAAAGGGCGGCCGGCCCGTGACCATTTCGTAAAGCATCGCTCCCAGCGAGTAGAGGTCGCTGCGCGCATCGACCGACTTGCCCATCACCTGCTCGGGCGACATATACGCGACCGTCCCCGCCACCAGCCCGGTGACCGTCAGTCGCGGCTGGTCCGCCCCAAGCGCCAGCCCGAAATCGCCGAGCTTGCTGACGCCTTCCTTGGTCAGCCACACGTTTCCAGGTTTCAAGTCGCGATGAACTATTCCCAGGCCGTGCGCGTACTCGAGCGCCTGGCAGATCTCATCGGCGATCCGGATTGCATCGCTGGTGGGTAGATGATGATGCGGCGATTTGCGCAGCAAATCATCGACCGAGCCGCCGGCCATGTACTGGGTAACTATGTAAGGCCGTCCGCCGTCTTCACCTACATCGTAGATCGTTACGATATTGGGATGGTCGCCGAGCTTGGCCATGGCCTGCGCCTCGCGAGTGATCCGCGCTCGCTGTTGCTCGTCGAGACTGCCGACCTTGATAAGCGCGATCGCTATCTCGCGGTCAAGCAGATTGTCGCGCGCGAGGTAGACAATCTTGCTGCCGCCTTCGCCGAGAATGCGCACGACCTGGTAGCGCCCGTTGCCGAAGGAGAGCGGCGCAGACGGAGCGGCGTCGGAGGTTTTGGCGGGGGCCGTCTCAGGCGGCCGAAGAGATTCGGAGGCTTCGTCCGCTGAAGGCTTTGGCTCCGAGGAAACCGGCAGCGGAGTTCCACAACCCGCGCAGAAACGATCCTGATCGGCGCTGTCCTGTCCGCAGGCCGAGCAACGCATACGGCAGAGTCCCCCTCGGTTCGGAAAGTGTGAGCGATTATAGAAAACTGGCTAGCGCAATTGCAAACTTTAATCGGTCTTTTAAGCGGTGTTAGCTCAAAATAACACGACCTGCTAGACATAACGATAAATAGAATTCAGATAGAGCTGTTGGGCAGCATAAGCTAGAGTAAAGTGGCTGGTTTTCATGCCTCCGCGACAGCTCCAGGCCGGCAAGTTGAGCACGCTGGAAGAGACACATTTCGCCAAACCCAGAATCTGTTGGCGAGAACATTCTTGCGACACCGCACTAGCCGGCAGTGACCACAAAAAGTCATGCACGCCGTTCTATCGCTTGTTCAGGTCGGCCGCCATCTCTGTCGTGTTTTCGGCGATCCAGAAAATCGACGCCACCAGCTCCAGGTAAACGCACCGGAGAACGACTCCTACGATGTATAACACAAGCGACGCAATAACGACTCCTGCGATACGCTCTCCGTTAGTCACCAGGAAGCCCTAGGGGTATTGCCATACGGCGATAGGCACGACAACAAAGGCGCCTATCGCGAAAAACGATACTGCTAAAAATGTCAAGCGGTGAGGTTGAGGTCGACCCGCCAATCTTAACTTGCGTGTAACTTCGGGGCGCTGTACTTAAGGGGAGACGGGGCATGGGGCTGCGGTGGCGTCAACCTGCCGGGGGGCACACACCAGTGACAAGTAGTTACGCTCAACACGGCTGTACAAGGAGCTGGCGTGGATCTAAATACCATCGGCGAAATTACGCGTCCCAAACCTGGGGGCGAAACGATCGACTGGCGCGACGGCGACGCGTGGCTGGCGGGAGGCACGTGGCTGTTCTCCGAGCCGCAGCCGCATCTGCGCCGCCTGATCGATCTGCACGGTCTCAACTGGCAGCCGTTAACAATCAGTGAACGAGGCCTCGAGATTGCCGCCACTTGCGAGATTGCCAAGCTCGTCGCCTTGACCGCGCCCGCCGAATGGAACGCTGCGCCGCTGATTGGCGAATGCTGCCGCGCGTTTCTCTCGTCATTTAAAATCTGGAACACAGCCACGGTGGGCGGCAACGTATGCATGTCGTTACCCGCGGGTCCGATGATTTCGCTGACAGTCGCGCTCGAAGGCATCTGCAGGATTCTTAATCGCGACGGCGTCGAGCGACGCGTGCCGATCGACGATTTCGTCACCGGCAACCATAAGAACGTATTGCAGCCGGGCGACTTGCTGAGAACTATCGAGCTGCCGGCTTCCGCCTTGCGCAAGCAAGCTTGCTTCCGTCGAGTATCGCTGACTCATCTGGGGCGATCGACGGCGCTGCTGGCCGGCACGCTGGATCCGCAGGACGGAGTCTTCATGCTTACGGTGTCCGCTTCGACCGAGCGGCCGCATCGGCTCAGGTTTCCGAAACTCCCCGGCGCAGGAGATCTGCGCGCGCGAATCGAGCGTGAAATTCCGAAATTCTTCGACGACGTTCATGGCACACCGGAGTATCGCCAGCATATGACTCTCTATCTCGCCGAAGAGATCCGGCGCGAACTCTCGAACAAGGTGAAGCCGTGAGTTACCTGGTCAATGGCAAAACTTTCTCGGAAGAGCCGCGCCCCGGCCAGTGCCTGCGAACTTTTCTGCGCGAGATGGGATGGTTCGGAGTCAAAAAAGGTTGCGACGCCGGCGACTGCGGCGCGTGCACGGTGTGGCTCGACGGCGTCCCCGTTCATAGCTGCCTCATCCCGGCCTTTCGCGCCGACGGTCACAAGGTCACGACTATCGAAGGCCTGGCGCAGAACGGCGCGCTGCATCCGATGCAAAACGCGTTCATGCAGGCTGCGGGCTTCCAGTGCGGTTTCTGCACGGCCGGCATGATCATGACCGCTGCGACTCTGAGCGAAGAACAGATCAAAGACCTGCCGCGCTACCTCAAGGGCAATCTGTGCCGATGCACCGGCTATCACTCGATCGAAAACGCGCTTCACGGCGTCAAGTCGATCGAGGAGGACCAGCCCGGCAAATCCTGCGGCGCGGGCCTGCTGGCGCCGGCGGCGGAAGCGATCGTCACCGGCAAGGTCCGCTATACCCTCGACACCGCGATGGAGGGCATGCTGCATCTGAAACTGCTGCGATCGCCGCACGCCCACGCGCGCATCAAGGCAATCCGCAAAGATGCAGCCCTGGCGGTTCCGGGCGTCCACGCCGTTTACACCTGGGAGGATGTGCCGCGGCTCCTATACACGTCGGCTACTCACGACGACTATCACGTCGATCCCAACGATTCGTACCTGCTCGACAACGTGGTGCGTTTCGTCGGTCAGCGGGTCGCGGCAGTCGTTGCGGAAACCGAAGGTGCGGCTGAAGAGGGATGCCGCAAGATCGAAATCGATTACGAGCTACTGCCCGCGGTCTTCGATCCCGAACAGGCGATGAGCAAAGGCGCGCCTGTCCTCCACGACAAAGGCGCGGAGTCACGCATCCGGCGCCCCGGGCAAAATATCCTGCTCGAGATTCACGGCAACGTCGGCGACGTCGAGGCGGGGTTCAAAGCGGCCGATGTAATCCACGAGGCCACCTACACGACGCATCGCGTCCAGCATGCGCATCTCGAAACGCATTGCTCGATCACGTGGCTCGACCACGGCCGCCTCAACGTCCGCACCAGCAGCCAGACGCCGTACATCACCAAGCAGAAGCTCTGTTACATTTTTGACCTGATGCCCGAAAGCGTTCGCGTCTTTTGCGAGCGCGTGGGCGGCGGCTTCGGCGGCAAGCAGGAAGTGCTGACCGAAGACATCTGCGCCTTTGCCACTTTGAAGACCGGCCGTCCGGTCATGCTCGAATTCACCCGCGAAGAGGACTTTATCGCCGCGACCACGCGCCATCCGATGAGCGTAAAGATGAAAGTCGGCGCAAAGCGCGACGGCACTCTGACCGCGATGGAGGTGCGCGTCGTTTCCAACACCGGCGCCTACGGCAATCACGGCGGCGAGACTTTGTACGCCGCGTGCGGCGAAGCGGTCGCAGTTTACAAATGCGCCAACAAGAAAGTCGACGGCTACACCGTTTACACCAACATGGTGCCGGCCGGCGCAATTCGCGGCTATGGAATGACTCAGACGATTTTCGCCGTCGAGTGCGCGATGGACGAAGTGGCGCGCAGCCTCAAGATGGACCCCTACGAGTTTCGCCGCATCAATGTCGTCAAGCCCGACGATCAGATGATCGCGGAAAGCACCGCCGCCACCGACACCGAGTTCGGCAGCTACGGCCTCGATCAGTGCATCGAGCTGGTGGATGCCGCCATGAAGCGCGGCAACGATGTGAAGCGTCCGCCGGGCGCCGACTGGCTCGAAGGCAAGGGCATGGCGATTTCAATGCATGGCTCGGTGCCGCCAACCGAGCATCGTTCGGAAGCGCGGCTCGGCCTCGGCGAAGACGGCAATTATCATCTCGCGGTCGGCACCGCCGAGTTCGGCAACGGAACCACTACGGTTCATCAGCAAATCGTGTCCAGCGTGCTTAATAGCACCGCCTCGCGAATACGGGTCGTGCAATCCGACACTGATAAAACCGGCTACGATACGGGCGCGTTCGCCAGCGCCGGCACGGTGGTCGCGGGCAACGCGTCGCGGCTGGCGGCCGAAGCGCTGCGGGACAGGATGCTGACCTTCGCCTCGAAGAATTATGGCGTGGGCCGCGACGCCTGCCGCATCGAGCACGACGCCATCTTCTACAACGACACGCGCGTTCCGCTGACGGACTTTTTCGCGGCCTCGCTCAAGGCGGGACGTCAGCTCGAGACGGTGCGCAAGGCATACGGCACTCCGCGCAGCGTCACGTTCCAGGTGCAGGCGTTTCGCATCGCGGTCAATCGCATCACCGGCGAAATTGTCATCCTGCAGAGCGTTCACGGCTGCGACGGCGGCGTGATCATCAATCCGATGCAATGCAAGGCGCAGGTTGAAGGCGCAATCGCGCAGGGAGTCGGCTGGACGCTCCAGGAAAAGATGGTGTTCGATGACACCGGACGCATGATCAATCCGACCTTTCGCAACTACCGCATTCCGGCCTATGCCGACGCGCTCGAGCGCAGCGAGATTTACTTCGCCGACACGCACGACGCGTTCGGTCCGCTCGGCGCCAAGTCGATGAGCGAGGCGCCCATCTATCCGATCGCGCCGGCGTTGGCCAACGCGCTGACTGACGCCACCGGCATCCGCTTCCACGACTCGTCGCTGACGCCCGATCGCATCTACCGGCGCATTTTCGAGAGCACCGAGAACAAAGGCGCGTGAGCGTAGGATGAAGCGCGCTCCGCACCTCCTCGCTACGGCCGGGATGCTCTGCGCGATCGGTTTGTTCTGGTCGTTGCCGGGCGACGCGTCCGGCGCGGACTCTCTCCCGCAGCCTGTCTCATCGTCGAGCCCGGCGGCATCGAGTACCCCATCGTCGTCGATTGCGAAAGCGCTCTCCAGCGCCGACGTCGAGCCGATCAGCGCAAACCCGGGAGCGTCCAACCTGATCGCCGGCACCGGCATGCTCGGCCACCTGATCGGACTCGACAATGTTCCCGGAATTCGCGTCGGCGGCTTGTGGATCGGCAACGCCGATTATCTGTTCACCGGCGGAGTGAAGCCGCGAACATGGAGCTTCAACAGCCTGCTCTTTCTGAACCTGAACATCGACCTGGAAAAGCTCGCGAGGATTCCCGGCGCGTCGATGGATGCGGAGTTGATGCAGTTCAACGGCGAGAACGCCAACGGCAAGGCGGGAGTCGTCGCATACGACGGGCTGATTGGGCCGAAGCCGTTCGTTCGCACCCAACTATACGAACTGTGGTGGCGGCAGAGCCTGCTCGACGACAAAATCGTGATTCGAGTCGGCAAGACAGTGCCGACTTATGATTTCAACAACGTTACGCGGGCTGTTCCCACCGCGGACGCCAGTCTCCAAATCCCGGCCGTCACGGGACTTATCTATACGGCGATCTTCAAAAACCCGACGCTGATTGGCGCGGCGCCAGGGTACTACAATTCCGCGTATGGAATAACCGCGAACTTCGCGCCGACCAGAAATTTCTACTTTACCTACGCAGTCTATGACGGCGCCGGGGCGACAGGCATTCAGACGGGGCTGCGTACGGAACCCGTCTTCGACGGACACTATTTCACGATCGGCGAGACCGGCTACGCGTGGGCTCTCGGCGAGCACAAATTGATCGGGCAGATTGCCGCGGGCGGGTGGGCGCAAACCGGCGAGCTGTACGCTCCCGGCGCCCGTCAAGATGGCTCCGCGGGCTTCTATACGTTCGGCTCGCAGCGTCTATGGCGACGTCACCCACGCATCGATAACAGCGGCATCTCGGCGTTTTTCCAATTCGGGATCAACGACTCGCGCACGATGATCGCGAACGAATATTTCGGCACTGGATTTACCGGCTTCGGCCTGATACCTCACCGGCCGGTGGATTCGATCGGCACCGGTCTCGCCTGGTCGTGGCTGAATCGGCGCTACGGCTTTCGCAGCAACGAGGCTATCCTCCAGGCGTACTACCAGATGCATCTGATAAGCACCTCTTTCTTCGAACCCGTGCTCAGCTACATTCCTAATCCCGGCGAAAGCAGGCGCACGCAAGGTGCGGTCGCGATGACCGCGCAGGTCACGGTCCTGTTCTAAGGATCAAACTAAACTGAGAGGAAATTGGAGGGCTGGAATGAGCCGATTTGCGCGCTCAATCATATTGGCGGGTGGACTGACTATTGTACTCGCTATTGCTCCCCCCAGTTCTCAATGCGCCGACGGCCCAGCCGCTGCGGTTCAGCCTACGATTCAGAAGAAAAGCGTAACCGCGGACGCTGCCCTCGCAATCGCGCTGATCGCTCTGAAGGCGGCGAAGGACAAAGGAAGCCAGGTGGCGGTCGCGGTCGTGGACCAGGCCGGAATACCGCTGGTGTTGCTGCGTACTGACTACGGCACGGAACATTCCGTTGGGGTCGCGACGGACAAAGCCTGGACGGCCGTTAACTACAAGCATTCCACGCGCGAAGTTTTCGAAAAAGTCCAGCAAGCCAAGGGAGACGACAGCCAGCTCATCCATACGCCGCGATCCGTCTTTTTGTTTGGCGGCGTTCCCCTCAAAGACGGAGACGTAGTGGTCGGCGGCGTCGGCGTATCGGGCTTCCCCAGCGGCTTGGAGGACGACGCGGTTGCACACGAGGCCGCGGCAGCGTTTGAAGCGATGCTGAGCAAGTAGGAAAGATCAGGCGGGCAATAGTGCTGCCCGCCTGATCTTTCGACGGCTACTTGATCTCTTCGATCGTGGTGGGACCTTCGCCCTGGCTTGGATCGATCCTGAAAGGCCATTCGTTGGAATGAAACGGCACCGCGGGCGGCAAGAACACCGGCATCCCGTACTTCTTATCCTCTTCCTGAATCGCTTTGCGTCCATCACCGCCCATCAGCTCGTAGTCCATCAGGTAATAGTTGCCGAAGAACACCTGGCCGACCGATCGATCGGCGACGGTCCGAATCAGCACGTCGAGCATTTGGTCGGGAGTGGTGACGAACTGCGATGTTTCGAAAAGAAACAGGCGCGTGTTCATCGCGTCCTTGCCGAAGAATTGCGCGAGCACGCTGAACAGGACGTTGTTCTGGCGCGCCACATACAGGGTATTGCTGATGCCGTAAGTCTTATCCCAATCCGGACCCAGCATCTCTTTCCAGTCTTTGACGACCTTCATCCAATGCTCGACCTGCGTCGTCGCGCCCAACCAGACATTCTTCGCGAGGAAGGGTTTCACTTCATTCGCGTATTGCTGGATGTCCGCAAACGTGTAGCTGCCTTTACTGAGGCACGCGTCCATGAACTTGATATTGCTGGCGAGGACTTTGCGCTGATTCTCGCGCGCGTCGGCCTTCAGGTCGAGGGCGTCAAGACTGTCGAGCGCGGTCTGACTGGTTGCACGAAAGGTGCGCATCGGGCCAACCCACGACTGATCCGAAACAGTGCCGAGATGAGAACCTGCGAGTTCGAATAAAGCCAGGGCCGAGTGCCCCACTGACTTGTAAATCTGATAGCGAATCGGGACCTGCGGAGCTTCTATCGGCGCCTTGCCGGGCCGATAGAGAGCGAGCTTTCCACCTTGGTTGCTGAACAGCGCCATGATTACCGGATGCTCGGCGAGGAAATTTTTTTGAAATTTCGCCTGCGCTTCGTCGTAGAGTCCGAACATCGCGATGTCGAGGTCGAGCACATTCTGCTGAGCCACCTGCGTTTTGGGCGCGGGCGCGCCGTTACCGACGATGACGTTCATGTAGTCGGGCAGGGCTTGATCTGACGCGCTCTGTGCATTGGCGCGGATACCGGCTGCTAAATTGACAATCAGTGAACACATGAACACGGCGAGGAGTCGAACTTTGGATTTGGGCATCGGACATTCATACTCAGAGGCGCACAAATCTGCAACCTCGCAGCGAGGTAAATGTCACATGCGGAACAAATTCACAAATCGTCACAAGGCCTTAAATATCAGGACAAACAAACCCAGGCCGGCCGTGATCGTGCACAGCCCGAGCGCCTCGTTTTTCCAATTGCCCACCGGCGCGGCCAGCCAGAAATTGAGAAATTGGCTCACCCGCGGCATGACCAGCCAGGTGAGCAATATGCACGAGAGGATGTTGCCGATCAGCATCTGAACCGGGAACGACAAGTCGTGCCAAAGTGGATTCAGAAAATTCAGAACCATGACCGTAGGATATAGCGCGAACAATACCGCCAGCATCTGCTTCCACGACGGCGGCACGCTGACCGTCGCGCCGGACCCTCGATTGAGCGCGAACCATCCTTCGAGGCCCGTCACCCGATGGGCGTGCATGCTCTCGACGATCGGATCGAGTTCCTTGAGCAGCGCCTGCCGCTCCTTCGACTCCATCCAATGGTTGAGATCGTCGACGTTGTCGTAGCGCACGATATCCACCCATTCATTTTGAAATGTGCCGTGCGGCTTGAAGAACTCGGTCGCGAGATAGCCGGGAAAATGCGCCTGCGCTTCGATCGCCTTGCGCCGCCACGCCAGGTAGTCCTCCACCCGGTCGTTGGCGACTCGATGCGTAAACACCATCGCGACCGGCGGCTCAGCGTTATCGTCGCTGGCCAGCAGCAACATGTGCGACGGCTCCGACAGGCAAGCCTCGATTCGCGCCGCGTGTTGCGCGCGTTCCCCACTGTCCAGCCATCGCTTCATCGCCTGGTTGGATTCGAGACGGAAAATCGCCACCCATTCCGCCTGCAAACCAGGAATCGGGCTCAGCACTTCCGTGCCGACGAAGCCGGGAAACTTCCGCGCCGATTCGGTAATAGCAGTCTGCGCCTTGAAGTATTCGTCGGCCTTGTCAGCGCGTACCATATGAGACGCGATCGCGGTGGCCGGCTGAGGAGCGTGCGCTCCGCGCGAGTCAGTAGAGTCATCATTCATAGAAGCCCCCGATTGGTGACACAGGCGCTGTCAACATCCAGTTATCGCAGAAACCCGAGCCCGAGCCCGCAGAATAACCGGCGCAAGACTAATTCTCAATGAAGGGCACGCGCGTTCAAGAGATAGACCGTTCGCCGCGAAAGTGAAATGCCGGGGGCGGGGATCGAACCCGCACGGACCGTTAGGTCCAGAGGATTTTAAGTCGTCTAGGCCGGTTTGCAGGCCCCGGGCGCGCGCGGTTCCCCCGCCGCCCTCGACCCTACCCTACAAAGAGCCCGAGAAGGATGACAGGCAGAAAGTCTTCCGGATTCGAGCCGTAACGCGCGGCGGCTTCAATTCAAATATTAATCAGGCATAAGGGAAAGAAAACCCCACATCATTTGCACAATTGATGGCTCCAACTTGACAGCTAGACTGATCAGTAATACTGTTTAATCTGCAGCGAAGTGAGAGTGAGGAGTCTTAGTATGGAAATGAGAGAATTTGGGGGCACCGGAATACGGGCGTCGGTCGTCGGGTTGGGTTGCAACAACTTTGGTATTTATCAGAACGCTGCGCAGGCTGTAGCCGTCGTTCGCAAGGCGCTCGATGTCGGAATCAATTTCCTGGACATGGCCGGCGAACATGGGAGCGGGCGAGAGGAAAGCCTGGTCGCCGAGGCGCTGGGGCCGCGCCGCAAAGAGGTAATCATCGCCACGAAATTCGGGCAAGCCGAAATGCTCGGGCTCAAGGACGGCGACCTCGTCTTCAGCGAGGACAAGACTCGTCAAGGCGCCTCCCGCCGCTGGATCATGCAGGCCGTCGAAGAAAGCCTGACGCGTCTGAAGACCGACTATATCGATCTGTATCAGGTGCATGTCGCCGATCCCGAAACGCCGCGCGAAGAAACCTTGCGTGCGCTCGATGATCTGGTGCGCCAAGGCAAGGTGCGCGCGATCGGCGAGGCGGCGACCTTCGCCACCGCCGACGACCTGAACGCCTCGCAAGCGATCGCCGCCGCCAATGGCCTGACGCCCTTTGCCACCATGGAGGCCAATTACAGCATCCTAGTGCGTGACGCCGAGAAGACGATCATTCCCGCGCTGCGCGATCACAAGATACGCTTGCTGCCCTATTTCCCCCTCGCCAGCGGCCTGCTGAGCGGGAAATATCGCGGTGGCGCAATTCCGACGGGCTCGCGCTTGGACCGGATGCAGTTCATCAAGGCCTCCTTACCAAAAAATCTGGAGGCTATCGATCGCCTGCAGGCTATCGCCGACGGGCGCGGGATCAAGCTGGCGCAGCTGGCTATCGCTTGGCTTGCCGGAAATCCGATTGTCGGTAGCGTGATCGCCGGCGCGACAAGCGCCGAGCAAGTCGTGCAAAACGCGGCGGCGGGTGGTATCACGCTAAGCGCCGCCGACCGCGCGGAAATCGAGGTGA
>JBAWCX010000609.1:0-6849 GCA_049590495.1 Binatus sp. (SeqCode) | reverse complement strand
GCGAAACGCACGTCAATCACCAGCGGGCGCGCGCGCCGCGCGATCAAGATGGGCGAGCTCGCGTCGCAGGTCGGCTCCAGCTACCTGTGGAATCAACTGCGGCGGCCGTTTCTCAGCGCGCCCGCGCGTGAGCGCGATCTGCTGGAGACTCATATCCGCAACGCGCAGCGAGTTGTCGAGAGCTCCACACAGCTGCGCGGCGCGTTCATGAAGCTCATCCAGATGCTCTCGATTCGCAAGGACCTGCTGCCGGGCGAGGCGCTCGACGTGCTGCGCGCCACGCAATCGAGCGTGCCGCCGATGAACTACGCGACAATCTCGGAACAGATTCACAAGGAAATTGGCAAACGGCCCGAAGCGCTCTTCAGGAGTTTCGATCAGACCGCGTTTGCCGCCGCGTCGCTCGGCCAGGTACATCGCGGGGTCACGCGCAACGGTGTCGAGGTCGCGGTGAAGATTCAGTACCCGGGCGTCGAGGATACCGTCGAGCAGGATCTGCAGAATCTCAAGCTGCTGCTGCGGACGTTGCAGGCGCTCGGCCATGACGTGATGCGCCAGCAAATCGACACCGCCGCGGTTTACAAGGAACTCGAACTGCGCCTGCGCGAAGAACTCGACTACGTGAACGAAGCGCGCAACATGACGGAGTTCGGCCGGCGTCTCGGCGCGGATTCAGAAATCATGATTCCACGCGTCGTCAAGGAGCTGAGTTCGCGGCGCGTGCTGACGATGACGTACGTCGACGGCTATCCGCTGGCGGACGTGATGGGGCCGGAGGTCGATGCCGAGCTGCGCGAATGGGTCGCGATCAAGATTCACGAGTTTGCGTGGCGGCAGATTCTGGAGTTCGGAATGCTGCACACGGATTTCCATCCGGGCAACTACCTCGTGAGTCATCATCCGCGCCTGGGCGTGCTCGATTTCGGCTCGATTCGGCGTTTTCCGGAGCCGGTGCGCAAGGCCAACTTGCAAGTCGCGCGCGGGATTCTGAGCGGCGACGACAAATCGCTGGCGGCGGCGATGGTCAAGCTGGGATATCTCGATCGCAGTCAGGACGCGGCGCCGATGGTCAGAATCATTCACATCCTGTTCGAGCCGATGAGAGTGGATCGCGTGGTCGATCCGATCGAATACGACACTGTTGGCAAGGCGGCCATGGTCGGCGAGCTCGCGCTGGTGAATCGGCTCTACAAATCGCCCGCCCACAGCGTGTTTTTGATTCGTGCGCTGGTCGGGCTGGAAGGAATCACGCGCGGTCTCGCGGTAAAGACCAACTACCGGCGAATCTTCGCGCGCTGCGTCGAGCGAATTGCGGGATGATCGCAGTTCTCGAAGCACTGGAGCGGCATCGCGACTTTCACTTCAGGCGGGTTGCGTCGCGGCGCGTGACCGGCGAGAAGAGCGCGCTCAAATTTATCGACGAGGTCGGATTCTGCACCGGGTTCACGGCCGGGATGGGCGTGCCGTGCCTGCGCGAGGCTATCGCGGGGACGCGCGAACCCGGCATGCCGGAGCATATCCAGCACGATTACGCGATCGGCATGACGTGGCGAATCAAGGACTCGTTGCCGCAGCGGCGCGCGGTTTACTACGGAAAAGTGATCGCGCGACGCCCGAGCTTCATCGCGCGCGAGATGCTCGGCGCGTTTCTCAGGCTTCGCATCGAACCGGGCGGCTATCGCAAGCTCTATCTGCGCGGCGGACTGTCGCATTGCGGCAAACTGGTGATGGACGCGCTCTCCAAGCGCGGCGCGGCCGAGACTCGCGTGCTGAAACTGTCGAGCGGCTACGCGCAACCGTCGCGCCGCGCGGTGTTCGATCGTGCGATGGCGGAGCTGCAGGAAAAATTTCTCGCGCTCAAAGTGGACGAGCGCGCCGATCCGTTCAGCTACGTGTGGGACACGATGGCGCATCGATGGCCGGACGCGATTGCGCACGCCCGCAAGCTCACGCGCAAAGAGGCCGCGTACGTGATCGTCGCCAAATATTTCCAGACCGCGGGATTTGGCAGTGAGCGCGCGATCGCGCGGCTGCTGGGAATCGACGCAGCGCTGGTTGACGGCGCGGCGCGCCGACTCGAGCGCGAGGGCGTGATTGCGCGCGGCGTGCGAATCGACGGCCGCCCCGGCGCGATCAGTCTCCTTTCCAGCTTCGCGCCGTAGCATCCGGCGCTTGTCGCCGGAGACCGTCGCTGTCTAACTTAAACGGCATGATCAAGGTCGCTATCCTGGATGATTACGGGAAGATTGCGCTTCAGTGCGCCGACTGGTCTGTGCTTGACGGCAAGGCCGAGGTCTCCTTCTTCGAGCGGCATCTCACGGAGCAGGAGGCCGCCGTCGCGCTTAGGCCTTTCGACGTGCTCTGCACAGTTCGCGAGCGGATGAGCTTGCCGCGGAGTCTGTTCGAGCGACTGCCCAATCTCAAGCTGGTCACAATCATTGGGATGACGTTGCCGAACCTCGACATGGCGGCGGCGACGGAGCACGGGGTGATTGTCTCGAATTCCAATTTCGCCAATCCGCTTTACGCGAACTTCTTCGATTCGACACCTGAGCTGACCTGGGGGCTGATGATCGCGACGGTGCGCCATATCAGCCTCGAAGGCCGGCGGATGCGCGAAGGCGCGTGGCAGCAAACAGTTGGCGTGAACCTCGCCGGGCGCACGCTCGGGCTTTTGGGGCTCGGCAGAATTGGCACGAGGATGGCCGAGTATGGCCGCGCCTTTGGCATGCCGGTGATCGCATGGAGTCAGAACCTGACCGACGACACGGCAAAAGCGGCCGGGGCCAAGCGCGTCGAGAAGGACGATCTGTTCCGCCTCGCCGACATCGTCTCGATCCATGTCCGTCTCAGCGATCGCACTCGCGGACTGGTGACCGCGCGCGAGCTCGCACTGATGAAGCCGGGTGCGTATCTGATCAACACCTCGCGCGGGCCGATCGTCGTCGAGGCCGATCTCATAGCGGCGCTACGCGCGGGGCGAATCGCGGGTGCTGGAATCGACGTTTTTGACGAGGAACCGCCGCCGGCCGACCATCCGTTCCGCGCCATGGACAACCTCACCGTCACGCCGCATCTGGGATACGTGACGCGCGAGGCGCTGACCGCATTCTATGCCGACACGCTGGAAGCGGTGGCCGCGTTCGCGAATGGTGCGCCGATTCGAGTCGCGAATCCCGACGCGCTTGCGCATCGGAGGAAGTGAGGAGCAAGAACGCTAATTCAGTTACCTGGAACATGCGGGTTTCAGGATATAGTTGAGTTCGATCAACGTTCGGAGGAAACACCATGCCGCTCGACCCGCAAGCCAAGATGCTGATGGATCAACTCGCCGCCGCGTCCGGCCCCAAGCTGAACTCGCTCGAGCCGGCCGACGCGCGCCGGTTGACCGCCAACATGTTCAGAGTGCCGGTGGAACGAGCTGAGAAGGTCGCCAAGGTTGAAGATCGCAAAATTCCCGGTCCGGCCGGCGAGATTCCGATTCGAATCTACACGCCTGAAGGCACCGGCCCGTTTCCGGTGCTGGTGTTTTTCCACGGCGGCGGATGGGTGATTTGCAGCCTCGATACGCACGACGGGCCGTGCCGCGCGCTCACCAAAAAGGCCGGATGCGTGACAGTGTCGGTCGATTACCGGCTCGCGCCGGAGAATAAATTTCCCGCCGGCGTCGAAGACTGCTTTGCCGCGACCAAGTGGGTGGCCGCGCACGCCAAAGAGCTCAACGCGGATGCCAACCGGCTGGCCGTCGGCGGTGACAGCGCGGGCGGAAACCTTTCCGCCGTGATTTCACAGCTCGCGCGCGACGAGGGCGGGCCGAAGATAGGTTTCCAACTGCTCATCTATCCCGCGACCGAGGCCGAGCTCGACACCCACTCGCACAAAACTTTCACCGACTACTTTCTGACCAAGGACGACATAGTTTATTTCTGGAAGCATTACCTGCGCAGCCCCGCGGACCGTAAAGATCCGCGCGTCGCGCCCGCATTGGCGAAAAGCTTCAAGGGCCTGCCGCCCGCGCTGATCATCACGGCGGAATTCGATCCGCTGCGCGATGAAGGCGAGACTTACGGCGAGAAGCTGCGTGCGGCCGGCGTTCCCGTCACCGTCTCGCGCTACGAGGGAATGATCCACGGATTCTTTTCGATGTACGAAGTGCTCGACAAGGGCAAGCTGGCGATCGAGGAATCCGCCGAGGCGCTCAGGAAAGCATTTGCGCAGTAGCGGTTAACGTCACCACTGCTCGTAGTGCACGGCGCGGCGTTCGTAGCCAGCGCCGCGGAGCAGGTCGCGGAGCCGGAGCACGCCCTTCCCGACGCCGCAGATATAAAGGTGCCGGGTGCGGTCGGCGTCGCGGTCGACCCATCGCGCTTTAGCGAAGGCGAAAAGGCGATCGTAGACTTCCTCGGCCGGCACGATCACTGTCTCGTACGAAAAAGTCGGCGCAGCTCGCGTGAGTGCTTCGAGTTCGGCAGCGTACAGGATGTGCTCGCGATCGGGAGCCGCGTAAATCAAATGGAT
Source organism: Binatus sp. (SeqCode) (assembly GCA_049590495.1). Classification (GTDB taxonomy): domain Bacteria; phylum Desulfobacterota; class Binatia; order Binatales; family Binataceae; genus Binatus. The sequence continues at coordinate 2,331 of JBAWCX010000609.1, read as the reverse complement.
CTTCGGCGGTGATGATGACGCGAGCGCCCGCTTCAGCATCGGACGAATTGGCGCTATCGCCGTGCCCTCCGCGATAAAGCCGGCTTCCCCTTCTGGCGCGCGATCGATCGTGAAGGCGCCGAACGGCCCGCTGAAATCAACGGTGTCGCCGACGCACCGCTCGAACATCCAAGTGACGCCGCGCCCGCCCTCGACGCGATTGAAGCAAATCTCGAACGGATCGCGGTCTTCAGGGTCGGACGCGATCGAGTAGGGGCGCGAGCGGGTTTCGTCGCCGAGCGGAATAGTTATCGAGATGAACTGGCCGGGGACGAATCGCAGATGCTTGCCGCTGGTGAGCGAGAGAAAAAGCGAGCGCGTATCCGCCGCGTGATCGAAAATCCGCTCGATGCGCGCATTCAGCGTCGCGCGCTTGCCGGCGCCCGCGGGCAGAGGTTCGCCGGTCATTCTTCGGCCGCCTCGCTGACCTGGTTAATCGTGTAGCGCGGGATTACGACGACGATTTCCGCGTCGGGATCCTCGATGACGGCCTGGCATCCCAGCCGCGACGTGGGCGTGAGCCCCGGCGCCTTGTCGAGCAGGTCCTCCTCCTGCTCGCTGGATTCGCCGAGCTTGTTGAATCCATTCTTGACGATGACGTGGCAGGTCGTGCACGCGCAATTGCCGCCGCATGCGTGCTCGAGATGTACGCCGTGCCCCAGCATCACGTCGAGGATCGAGCCCGGCTTGCCGTCATGATGAAACGGCGCCTTGGCGGGATCGAATTCGATCACTTTTTCGGGATCGCCGTTTTCGAATTGGATTCGCAGTTTCGCCATCTGATTCAGGGTCGTAATTGAGATTATGCGCTGCGTCGAGACGGCGAAACCGCCTCACGACATGTCAGCGCCTCCGCTTGCATCTTCGCCTGATTTTCGCCATCATCGGACACGATCCGGAGAGCAACGGGAGAAGCGCTATGGCGACGCTGACCAAGCGACAGAAGCAGCTAATCGACTACCTGAACGACTATATCAGCGAACACGGCTACGCACCCACGCTTGCCGAGGTTGGCCAGTATTTCGGGCTGTCGTCGCTCGCCACAGTGCACAAGCATCTGCACAACCTCGAGCAAAAGGGGTTCATCAAGCGGCAACACAATCACAGCCGGGCGCTCGAGGTCGCGGCGCCGGAGAAGCAGGAAGCGCCCAAGGCGATTCGATTGCTCGGCACCGTCGCGGCAGGCGCGCCGATCGAAGCGGTCGAGAACAACGAAACAATCAGCGTGCCCGACGACTTCATCCGACGCGACAATACATTTTGCCTGCGGGTGAAGGGCGACTCGATGATCGAAGACGGTATCCGCGACGGCGATTACATAATCGTCGAAGGCCGCGACAGCGCCGACAACGGCGAGACGGTGGTCGCATTGATCGGTAACGAAGCGACGGTCAAGAAGTTCTACCGTGAATCGGGCGGGCAGGTCCGGCTGCAGCCGGCGAACTCTGCGATGCAGCCGATCATGGTCGGCGAGGGCGACCTCGCGATTCGCGGCGTGGTCGTCGGCCTGATGCGCCACTATCGGTAAGCGATCGCCGCGAACGCGCTCGGAACTTAATTTAATGTGAAACCCCTCCGTGGGTTTCACGCTTCCTTGGGCAGGGGTGACCCCTGCACCCAGTAACAAGAAAAAGATGCGGGATTTCGTCCCTGTTCGAACTGGTTGCTTAGTTGCGGATCCGATGAGTCGCGCCGGCTATCGGGTTCGCGATCGGCACTATCACGACGAAGGCGGAGCCCTGATGGAGCGCGGTCTTGACGATAATCTCCGCGCCAAGCGCTTCCACGTTGCGCTGAACAACAGCGAGCCCCAGGCCCATTCCGCGGTGACGACGAATACTCGAGTGCGAAAGCTGGGCGCAGGGCTTGAAGGCCTGCGCGACCATCTCGGCCTCGATGCCGGGTCCCGTGTCACGTACTTCCAGTTCAACTGCCGAACCGAGCTGCGATGAAGCGGCGAGCCGAATCGCGATCGTGACGCTGCCCCGGTCGGTAAATTTGATCGCGTTGACCGCCAGGTTGAGCAATATCGACTTGATGGGCCGTCGCCGTGAGCGGAAAACGGCCGGCGCGTCTGCCAGATCGAATTTGATTTCCAGGCCCTTGGAATCGTTGGCGGCTTCCAGCGCCGGGGCAAGCTCTCCAATCAGATCCTGCAGGCGAATTTCCTCTTCGGCTGCCGATTCGGCCTTCGCGTCCGCAACCGAAAAGTCCATAACGTTTTCGACCGTCTGCGCCAGGTCGTGCGCGTTGGCATTCATCCGTTCGATGATTTGCCGGTGGCGACTTTCC
>JBAWCX010000608.1:0-3626 GCA_049590495.1 Binatus sp. (SeqCode) | reverse complement strand
GTCGAAACCATTGTGCGCGAACAGTTCCAGCGCGCTCGTGAGAATCTTTTCGCGCAGCCGCGGTATTGCGTGACGTCCGCGACGCTGCCGGCCGACGGATGCAGATCGAATGCTCATTGGACCGGCTCTCCGAGACTGGGAACCGTGTCCGTCCGACTGAGCGAAGTAAATTTCGAAATGTTGTGGACTGTCATGTTTGACTCCTATGATCTCCGGATCGACGCCGCACGCCCGTGACGCCCGCCTGAGCGCCGCGGTCAAAATAGTTTCAGGGGCGCGGCCGAAAAGGCGGTCTGCCTTTTCAGCGGCACACGAGAAACGGATGTGTCTTTACGGAATCAGTGAGCGGCGTCGAAGGTCGACGGCAGAATGCGGCGAAAGAACGCTCCCCAATGCTCGGGCCAAATCTGAACGAACAGATTTTGGCGGCTGATCAGGAGGGCGATCGGCTTTGGGGCCGACGAAACCAGAGCTTCGACAAATCGCGGGATCGATGGCCGAGTAACTTTCGCGCCGCGAGCGCCAGCCTCGACTACCGCGGTCCTTGTGAGATTAGAGTGGCACGCGATCTGAGCCGCGCGAGCGGTTCTCGTGGCGACCGGCGGCGTTATTCGCACGAACGAGAAGACTAGAAGTGCCGCGATGGTCAGTCGCAATACCAGCAACGCATTTCGGCCAGAAATTCTCAAAGTACAGCTCTTACCAGCTTGACGATTCAAAGTCTCTTTAAATTCAAATTGAACAAATTCGCCGGGCCTCCGTCAATCAAGCTACGGTCTTTGCTCTTGATCGGTTGCAAAAAATTTGGAGACGACCGAATCGCAGTCGAGTAGGCGTGAATAATCGCCGCACAAAGCTGTGCAGCCGGGAATCTCTCCTCACCGACGATTAGGTTTCCCATACTGTAACCGAAACTGCCGTTCTTTCGTCTTGGTGATTAATGCGTCCAGGCGTGAGGATGTTCCCTGTTCTCCGACGGAGATGTTCACTGGCCCGGGAAAAACTGAACAAGACCGCCACACGAGTCAGCGAATTTGTCGCACCACAGCTATTTGCACGAGACGGCGTCACGATGTTTTTGCAACGTTGGCCATCTTGTGATCGCTTTAAAAAAAAGAGAAGAGGTAGAGAAAAATGCCAGAAGAGAGCGGCGAGGGCACCGGTGATCGACACGACAACGACGCGCGACGAGAGGCCCGGCGAAGAGAAGAGCGATGGTGGAGAGGCGGGCTGATCGCTGCGCTGGTGTTTTTAGGATTGGCGACGCTTTACAACGGAATTGCCTACCGCAGGCTCGCCAGAGCGCAGCAAAAACTCACCTTGTCGTTGACTCATCAGCGAAATTGGCCTGGCCTTAGCCCTATGGGACCACTGTATGGACAAGGCTTTGGCGGCCGATCATTTCCTCCGCCGTTCCCTGGGGCATCGCCAAACTATTTCAGGCCCGGCTGGGGCTCGCGCCCCTGCTATCCGCGTGAACAAGAACAGAAACAGGAGCAAGGCCCAAGCGCCCAGTCCACGCCCGGGCAATAGAGACTTGGCCAATAAGCAATCAGGTGAAAGCAATTGAAGAAGCTCGGCGCAGTCACAATGGCTGGGATGGGATTTTTGCTGGTTGTCCTGTGCGGTCGTTCCTCTGCGCAGGATCTCAGCAGCCTGTTACAAAAATTCGGCGGTGGGTCTAAACAATCGCAGAATTCGAGTCAGTCCGATGGCGCTATATCTGTAAAGCGCAAAGCAGCTCCGTTCGTTGGAATGTTTGATGGCAAGCAAAGTGCCAGCTCTGGAACCCATCTCAACGCGCAGTTCGCTTGTTATCCGGCACATGATTCTGCACTACCGCACGAAAACACGTTCGTGTGTTACACGCCTGAGGCGTCGGGCGGAGAGCCGAACCGGAGCGCTGGACAGAATATCGATCGCTGAAGTGGCCGGCCCGAACTCGGCGAATTTCTTCAATTTGAATTAAAGCGAACTTTGAATCGTCCAGTGGCAGAGGCTGATGCGTTGAGAGTGCGTCCCGAAAAAGCGCCGCAAGTGCTGCGAATGACGGTCGCGGCACTGCTGCTGTTTTCCTGCGTCCGAGTAATACAACCGCTCGCCTCCCGAACTGTCGGCGCAACTCCTCAGGTCGCGAACCACCTGAGGCTCACTCGCAACATCGTACTCGAAGTTAGCGGCGGCTGCGCAAAGCTCGTTCGCCCGTCAGTCCTACGATTTCGCGCGGCTCTGATATCGTTAGCTCCTCCAGCGCTGAGCGTTCTTCAACTCAGCCTGCGCTCTCCTTTCGTTCGGGTTTGGCCCGAACATCGGCAGTCGTTCTTTCGCCGTATTCTTCCCTCCGCGTCAGACTCCAGTCACTGATCCGCAGAACATCGAACTTCTCGAGCCGCTGAAAAATAAGATTCTTTTTTTCGCGAGTGCCTGCACTCGTCTGAAACTATTGTGACCGCGAAAAGCCGACATGCTCCGTCCCGGGCATCCGGTGGGAGAAACATGATCATGAACAGGACATACAACACTCAGCCGCGTGCAACTGGCGTCAGTTCACAGCATTCCGCTTCGTTAACTATTGTCCGAACGGCGCCCCGTGATGAGGTGATGAGGAGACTCCTGATCGATCTGCGCGATCTGGAATTGCGAAAAATCCGGACACTCGACAATGACGAAGCGGTGCTGGATACGCAGGTGCCCGCGGACGAATTGGATCAGGCTCGCCGCAATGTAGATCTCGAATTTCACGCAACCCTGCTTGATCTCTCTGAAAGCCGGCTCGCGGCCATCACGTCTACCTTGATCCGCTTGGACGAGGGGCGCTTCGGCGTCTGCGAAGAATGCAACGAGCAGATCTCGCTGACGCGCCTCCAATCGGTGCCTTTCGCCCGTAACTGCTTCGATTGCCAGAAGAAGCTCGAGGCGGCTGCGCGCCGCGCACGCTCTCGAATCGTTGCGGCTGCGTCGCCGATGAATCTTTTTGAGCCGTATCAGCCGGAAGCCGAGCGTAATGAGGGCATCGGCGTTCCACCGCCGCGCCGCCGACAACTTTAAGCGAGCGATGACCTAGGCATCACTTACAATACGGAGCACTGACGGCGTGGCAGACCAAAAGTCCGCCAGCTCAAGGGACAACCGTAGCAGCGGCGAGTCCGGGAGAAAACGCGATGGAAAAGAGGAAACAAAAAAAGAACTACTGGGCTATTATTCTGGCCGGCGGCGAAGGAAGACGGTTAGCGGATCTCAGTAGCCGGATCGCAGGCGACCAGACGCCGCAGCAGTTCTATCGTATTACGGATGACCAGTCGCTATTCGAACAGACGCGGCAACGCGTTGAGCTCGCTATTCCGAAGGACCGGATCCTCTACACGCTCGACCGAAGCGATGAACGTTACTACGTACCTTTACTGTTTGATGTATTACTCGCGCGGCTCGTGGTTCAGCCGGTGAGCAGGGGAACCGCACCCGCTATCTTATATGCCCTAATGCGTCTTGGTTTGGTCGATCCTAACGCTCATGTTGCGTTGTTCCCCTGCGATCAATACGACAGCGACGATCGCCTGTTCATGCGCTCGGTCCAGACCGCCTTCGACGTGATCGATGACCGCCCCGAGCTCATAGTCGTACTAGGT
>JBAWCX010000607.1:0-1550 GCA_049590495.1 Binatus sp. (SeqCode) | reverse complement strand
ATGTAGCATGGACCTATTTTCTTGGAACACTGCACGTTCAATGCGTTGCGACTGACGATCCGCGTCTTAAGGATAAGTAGGCTCGACCCATTCCATTCGCCAGCGCAGTTTTCTTTTGCAACTAGGTTGCCTCCCCGTATCTGATGGCTTATAAACGCGATTGATGGCGTCGGTACATTCATCGCTCGCTTCCGGGCCGCGCGAACGCGCTCCGATTCGCGATCTCCTCGACAAAGCACTGGCGGGCGCGCGGCTTAGCGATGCCGACGCGATCGCGCTGATCGAATGCCCCGACAGCGACCTCGACGCTATTCTCTCCGCTGCGGCCGAGCTTCGCGATCGTGGCAAGGGCCGCGACGTGACCTACTCGCGCAAAGTTTTTCTGCCGGTCACCAATCTCTGCCGCGACCGATGCACTTACTGCACCTTCCGCAAAGACCCTGGCGACCCGGGTGCGTGGACGATGATGCCGGACGAGATTGCCCAGTGGTCGCGGCGCGGCGTCGAGCTCGGATGCAAAGAGGCGCTGATGTGCCTGGGCGACAAGCCGGAGGTTGCCTTCAAGGAATATCGTGAAAGGCTGGCGGCGCTCGGCGTCCGCACGACGATTGAATACGTCGGCCGCGCGTGCGAAATCGCGATTGCCGAGGGACTGCTGCCGCATACCAACGCCGGCCTGATGACGTCCGACGAAATGCGTGCGCTGCGGCCGCTCAACGCGAGCATGGGTCTGATGCTCGAAAATATCTCGCCGCGACTGCGTGCGCGCGGCGGAGTGCATCAGGCGGCGCCCGACAAGGACCCCGCGCTGCGTATCAAGATGATAGACGAGGCCGGCGCGCTCCGAATTCCGTTCACGACTGGAATCCTGCTCGGAATCGGCGAGACTCCCGCCGAGCGTGCGCTGAGCCTGACGACGATTCGCGACATCCATGAGCGTCACGGCCACATCCAGGAAGTGATCATCCAGAATTTTCGCGCCAAGCCCGAGATTGCGATGGCCGACGCGCCGGAGCCCGACGCCTACGACATGGCGCGTGCGATTGCGACCGCGCGCCTCGTGCTCGGGCCGTCGATGAACGTGCAGGCGCCGCCCAACTTGTCGCCGCGTCAGATCGAGTTGTTCCTGAATGCGGGAATCAACGACTGGGGCGGCATTTCGCCGCTCAGCAAGGACTACGTGAATCCCGAAGCGCCGTGGCCGCATCTCGAGCGGCTCGGCGAGCAATGCGCGCGCGCGGGATTCACGCTCGGTGAAAGGCTCGCAATTTATAACGAATACATCAATGATGAATGGCTCGACCCGGCGGTCGCGACTAAAGTGCGCGCGATATGGGATCGACCTGTCGGAGGCCAATCATGAACCTGGAGTACTGGCGCACTTACGTCGACGAAATCGAGGCGACTCCCGTTGACGCTTTGTTCAGCAAGGCGTCCCCCGCGATGCGCACCGCGCTTGAACACGCTCTCCTGAAAAGAGAGCTGACGCCCGAAGAGGGTTTTTTACTGTATACATCCGAAGGTGACGATCTGCGGGCAACCGTGAAATG
>JBAWCX010000606.1:0-17081 GCA_049590495.1 Binatus sp. (SeqCode) | reverse complement strand
GGCATTCACCTCGATGCGCGCGCGTGGCGCCAAAGTCACCGACCTCGTCGTGCTGGTGGTCGCCACCAACGAAGGCGTGATGCCGCAGACGATCGAGGCGATCAATCACGCCAAGGCCGCCAAGGTTCCGATAATCGTGGCGATCAACAAGATCGATCTGCCCGACGCCAACCTCGATAACGTCAAGCAGCGCCTGACGCAAGTCGGCCTGGTGCCCGAAGACTACGGCGGCGACACGATCACGGTGCCGGTCTCGGCCCGCACCGGCGAGGGAATCGAAAAACTGCTCGAGATGATCCTGCTGCAGGCCGACGTGATGGAGCTGAAGGCCAATCCGTCGCGCGCCGCGCGCGGCACGATTATCGAATCGCAGCTCGACCGCGGCCGCGGCCCGGTTGCCACGGTGCTGATCCAGGAAGGCACGCTGCATCAGGGCGATCCGTTCGTGAGCGGAACCTCGTACGGCCGCGTGCGTGCGATGCAAGATCATCTCGGCCAGCGTCTCACCGAGGCGGGGCCGTCGACGCCGGTCGAAATTTTCGGCCTCTCGACCGTTCCCGAGCCGGGCACGGTGTTCACCGCGGTCGTCGAGGAATCGAAGGCGCGGCAGGTCGCCGAGTATCGGCGCGGCAAGCAGCGCGAAGGCGAACTCGCCAAGACCAGCCGCATCTCGCTCGAAGATTTGAGCCAGCGGATGGCGGCGGGCGAAGTCAAGGAACTCAAAGTCATTCTCAAGGGCGACGTGCAAGGCTCGGTCGAAGCGCTGGCCGACGCGCTCGCGCGGCTCTCGACTGAGGAAGTCAAGCTCGAAGTGATCCACGCCTCGGCGGGCGCGATCTCGGAAACCGACGTCACGCTCGCGTCGGCTTCCAAAGCCATCATCCTCGGTTTCAATATCCGTCCCGAGCCGAAGGCCGCCAACCTGGCGGAGAAAGAAGGCGTCGAGATTCGCCTTTACACCGTCATCTACGAAGCGATCAACGACATGCGCGAGGCGATGGAAGGTCTGCTCGCGCCGACTTACCGCGAAAAGGCGCTCGGACGCGCCGAGGTTCGCAAAATTTTCAACGTGCCGGGAGCCACTGTCGCGGGATGCATGGTCGTCGAAGGCAAGATTGTGCGCAGCGCTCGCGCGCGGCTGGTGCGCGACGGCCGGCCGGTGTGGGAGGGCAAGCTCGCGACGCTCAAGCGCTTCAAGGACGACGCGCGCGAAGTCGCGCAGGGCTACGAATGCGGTATCGCGCTCGAAAATTTCAACGACGTGAAACCCGACGACATCATCGAAGCTTTCGAGATGGAAGCGATTCTGCGCAAGCTCACCGCGCCCAAACCGGAGACGATGCGCGGCCAGGCGGCGGTCGAAAAGCAGCTTCAGCCTTAGAGTGTGGGTTTGCTGGTCGTTCCGGACGCGCGACGCGCGCGTCGGCGGAAGGGGCGTATCATCATGGTTATCGGCGTAATGCGGCTGACGCTGTTTCTGCCGGAGAATCATTCGCTCAAGGGCAAGCGGCAGGTGCTGCGCGCAATCAAGGATCGCGTCCGCAACAAGTTCAACGTCTCGATCGCCGAGTCCGACAGCCACGACCTGTGGCAGCGCGCCGAGTTGGGTATCGCGCAGGTCGGCAGCGATCGCGCGTTCGTGGACAAGGCGCTACGCGAGGTCGTGAACTTTATCGATTCGCTGGGGCTGGTCCCGCTCGGCGAGGAGCAGCTCGAGATTATCAACTACTGACACTGGTGAAAGTCATTGCCTGAAGGCCGAAGACCGGAGCGCGTCGCCGAGGCTGTCTTGAGAGAACTGTCGGGACTGCTGGTGCGCGACCTGCGCGACCCGCGCCTGCGCGGTATCACGCTGACCGCGGTCAGGATGGACGACGACCTCCGTCACGGGCGCGTCTATTTCTCGCATCTCGAAGGTTCCGTGCGCGCGCCCGCCGCTGTCGCTGGCTTCAGGAGCGCAAGCGGCTTCATTCGTCGCGAGATCGGCAAATCGCTGGGACTTCGATACACGCCCGAACTGGATTTCGAATTCGATCCCGGCCTCGAGCGCGCCGCCCGCATCGACGCGCTATTGAAGCAGTCCGCCCCTAAGGACTGAGCGCGCGACGACCGGCGATTCAACTAGGTCACTTCGACAGCATCCGCTCGCGATTCTCTGACTTCTCGCCGCGCTCGAGCAGTGGCTCTACGTTGCCCGTGATCAGGCGCGCGCCGCGGTCGTTGCGGACGTACGTCAATGCCCATTCGATGATCACGATGAAGCGGTTGCGGAATCCGATCAGAAAGAAAATGTGCACGAACAGCCACATCAGCCACGCGATCACTCCGCTGAGATGCAGCCCCGCGATGTCGGCGACCGCGGCGGCCTTGCCGATCGTCGCGAGCGTGCCCTTGTCACGGTAGTGAAACGGGATCGTCGGCTCGCCGCGAATCAAGCGCACGATGTTCTTCGCTGCATGCCGGCCTTCCTGCAGCGCGGCCGGCGACAGTCCCGGCACCGGCTTGCCGTCCGACGAGATCGAGGCCAGGTCGCCAATCACGAACACGCCGTCTACGCCTGGCACGGACAGATCCTGATTCACGATCACGCGGCCCGCGCGATCGACCTTGACGTCCTTACCCAGCGTCTTGCCCAGCGGCGATGCGGCCACGCCCGCGGCCCAGATTACCGTGCGCGAGTCGAGGCGCGCGCCGCCGTGCACGACCCCGCGATCGTCGATAGCTGTCACCGGAGAATCCGTGATGACCTCGACGCCGAGCCGCTCCAGTTGCCGACGCGCGCTCGCCGACGCTTGCGGCGACATCGCGGGCAGCACCTTCGGGCCCGCCTCGATTAGCACGATTCGCGCGCGCCCGGGATCGATTTTTCGAAAATCGCGCTCGAGCACGCGCCGCGAAATCTCGGCGAGCGCACCGGCCATCTCGACTCCCGTCGGGCCCGCGCCGATTATCGCGAACGTCATCCAGTTGGACACTTCCGCCGCGTCGATCTCGCGCTCGGCCGCTTCGTATGCGACCAGCACGCGGCGGCGAATCTCGACTGCGTCCTCGAGCGACTTCAGACCCGGCGCCGGCCCGAGCCATTCGTCGTGCCCGAAGTACGAATGCGTCGCGCCAGTCGCGACGATCAAGTAGTCGTACGCCACTTCACCGTCGAGAAGCTGCACGATCTTTCGACGCGTGTCGATCGACGACGCCTCGCCAAGAATGACGCTCGCATTGCGCTGGCGGCGCAGGATCCGCCGTATCGGCGACGCGATGTCGCCGGGATTCAACGCTGCGGTCGCCACCTGGTACAGCAGCGGCTGGAACAGGTGATGGTTGCGGCGATCGATCATGGTCAGCCGCACCGGCGCGCGCTTGAGCGCCCGCGCAGCCGCGATTCCGCCGAATCCGCCGCCGATGATCACGACGTGCTTAAAGGGAGCCAGCGAGTCCACAATGTTTGATCGTACCTCTTCTTAGTACCGGGTGCAGGGGTCACCCCTGCCGCAGGTGCGGGGCGCGCAGCCCCGCATACTAATGTTAAGCTCGTAGTGGACCCATGAATTCGATCGTGTTGGTGGATAAGCCCGCCGGAATCTCGTCGGCAGAGGTGGTGCGTCACGTCAAATCGCGCGTGAAGCCGGCCCGCGTTGGACACCTCGGCACGCTCGATCCATTCGCGACCGGGCTGCTGCCTATCATGATCGGCGAGGCGACCAAGCTCGCGCCGTTTATCGACGGTGGCGACAAGGAGTACGCGGGCCTAATCCGGCTCGGCGTCGAGACCGATACGCTCGATCGCGATGGCGCCGAAGTTCGCCGCGCCGACGTGCCCGCTATATCAGCCGAGACGCTTGTGCAGGTCGCCGCGCATTTCACCGGCCCTATCGAGCAGGTCCCTCCCGTGTACTCCGCGATCAAGCGCGCCGGCGTTCCGCTCTATCGGCTCGCGCGCCGCGGCGACGACGTTGCACCGCCAGAAAAACGCAACGTCGAGATCAAGCGTCTCGACCTCATTATGGAAACGCCCGACGCGATTCGATTCGTCGCGACGTGCTCACCGGGCACCTACGCGCGCTCGCTGGCACGCGATATCGGCGTCGCGCTCGGGACAGTCGCGCATCTCGAGGAACTCCGGCGAACCCGCAACGGTGCATTCTCGATTGCCGACGCGATGCCGCTTGCCGACATACTCGCTGCCCTCGACTCCGGCGCGCCGCTGCCGAACATGATCTCGCTGCGCGACGCGCTCGTCGGCACGCCGGAGGTGGTCGTCGATGAGACCGCGGAAATGCGGCTCCGCAACGGCGACTCGCGCGCGCTCGACTCCCAGGTTCCGCCCGGCGGACCGTTATTCAAGGTGATATCGCATAGCGGCGAACTGATCGCGGTAGCGCGGGCAACCTCGCGAGTGACGGCGATAGTCGAGCGAATTTTCAATCCCGATGGTGCAGCGTGACCGTGCCTTGGTTGGGGTGATCTGCCGGCGTCGAGAAAGATCCGGGTCCCTCGGCTACGCTCGGGATGACACAAAGAAGGACGACACGAAACAGTGCGCGCAGCAGGCTTTGCGATGCGGTTGCAGAACACTCACCTAACCGGCCGCGTTGCGGCCGGCCTCCTCTCCCGTGTAACGGGCGAGGTAGGAATCGGAACCTCACCCGCGTCTCCGCCCCGAACTAGTTCGAACAGGGACGCAGTCCCGCATCTTCGTCTTAGTACCGGGTGCAGGGGTCACCCCTGCCGAAGGAAGAGGGAAACCCACCGCGGGTTTCACGTACAATGAAGTGGCTTCCTTCCCTCCGAATCTCCCCCGCCTTTACTCTCCTTCCCGGCTCTGTTAATTTGGTCGGCTAACGATAAAGGAAAAGGGAAAGTAAGAACTCCGAATGCCTCTTCCATCAGCCCGTAAGCGGGAAGTCATACAAGCCAACGCTCGAACCACCAATGACAGTGGCTCGCCTGAAGTTCAGGTCGCGCTACTCTCGGCCCGGATCGACCAGTTGACCGAGCATCTCGCGGCGCACAAGAAGGACCATCATACGCGCCGTGGACTGTTGCGACTGGTCGGCAAGCGTCGTCGGCTGCTTGACTACCTGCATTCGCGCGATTTTTCGCGCTACAAAGGGCTGATCGATAAGCTCGGCATCCGGAGATAGGCCGCACATATTCTGCCGCGACGCCCTCAACACACCGGGCGCGCGGGCCTTGGCTGCCATCCTGGCAGGTAACAAGGCGCGTCCCCTGTGACGCCTCGCGGGCACCGAAAAAACCGCAATCGTCGCGCGGCCTCAGATCCTCCCTCAGGTATCAGTAATGTACGAGAAACTCGAAATTGATTTTGCGGGGCGCAAGCTCTCGCTCGAAACCGGCCGCCTCGCCAAGCAGGCGCATGGCAGCGTGCTCGCGACCTACGGCGACACCGTAGTGCTCGCGACCGCGGTCTCGCAGTATGAAGCGCGGCCCAACATGGATTTTCTGCCGCTCACAGTGGACTACGTCGAGAAGACGTTCGCGGCCGGCAAGATTCCCGGCGGTTTTTTCAAGCGGGAAGGGCGCGCATCCGAGAAAGAGGTTCTCACCTCGCGGCTGATCGACCGCGCGATGCGTCCGCTGTTCCCCAAGGGCTACGATCGCGAAACCCAAATCATCACGACGGTTCTGTCCGCCGATCGCGACAACGATCCCGACATGCTCTCGCTGATTGCGGCCTCGGCGGCGCTGCTGGTCTCCGACATCCCGCACAAAGGCCCGGTCGCGTCGGTTCGGATGGGCCGTGTCGACGGCAAAATTGTCGTCAATCCAACTCACACCGAGATGGAGGGTAGCGACGTGTCGCTGGTGGTCGCGGCCAGTCCCGATTCGATCATGATGCTCGAGGGCGGCGCGCAAATCGTCGACGAAGAGGCGATCCTCGAAGCGCTCTTCGCGGCGCATGATGCCATGCAGCCGATATTCGCGATGCAGGAAGAGCTGCGCCGGCGCGCGGGCAAGCCCAAGCGCGAGTTCGTAGTCAAGGAACGCGACGAGGCGCTGTTGGCGGCCGTCGAGAAGAGCATCGGCGACGGAATCGAGAAAGCGCTCGCCACCAAGGGCAAGAAGGAGCGCGCCGCCGCGCTGTACGCGGTCAGCGACAAGGTCGTGGCCGAGCTCGGCGAGAAGTTTCCCGAACGCGACAAGGAAATCGTCGACGCCTGCGACTACCTGGTGCGCACTCGCGTGAGGCTCGCAATCCTCGACGACGACAAGCGAATCGACGATCGCAAGTCCACCGACATCCGCCAGATCAGCGCCGACGTGCAGGTCCTCCCGCGCGTGCACGGCTCCGCGGTTTTCACCCGCGGCGAGACCCAGGCGCTCGCGACCGTCACGCTCGGCACGTCATCCGACGAACAGAAGATCGACGCGCTGCTGGGCGAGCGTTTCAAGAAATTCCTGCTGCATTATAATTTTCCGCCATTCTCGACCGGCGAGGTGAAGTTCCTGCGAGCGCCCTCACGCCGCGAAGTCGGCCACGGCGCGCTCGCCGAACGCGCGCTCTCTCCAATACTTCCCGATGAGTCCGACTTTCCGTACACGATTCGCGTCGTGTCGGACGTGCTCGAGTCCAACGGCAGCTCCTCGATGGCCACAGTCTGCGGCGGCAGTCTCGCGCTGATGGACGCCGGCGTGCCGACCAAGGCGCCGGTCGCGGGCATCGCGATGGGCCTGGTGAAAGAGGGCGACAAGGTCCGTGTCCTCACCGACATCCTCGGCGACGAGGACCATCTCGGCGACATGGACTTCAAGGTCGCCGGCACCAAAACCGGCGTCACCGCGATCCAGATGGACAACAAGGCCGGCGGCGTATCGAAGGATATCATGCGCCAGGCGCTCCATCAGGCGCGCGACGCGCGTTTGTTCATCCTTGGCGTGATGGAAAAAGCGCTGCCCACGGCGCGCAAGGACGTTTCCAGCTACGCGCCTCGAATCGTCACGCTGCACATCAAGCCCGACAAGATTCGCGAGGTGATCGGCCCCGGCGGCAAAGTCATCCGCGGACTGGTCGAGCAGACCGGCTGCAAAATAGATATCGAGGACGACGGCACCGTGCTGATCGCGTCGGCGGACGGGACCGCGATGGAAAAAGCCATCAGCATGATCCAGGCGATCACCGCCGAGCCCGAAGTCGGCAAGATCTACCACGGCACGGTCCGCAAGATCGTCGAGTTCGGCGCCTTCGTCGAGATAATGCCGGGCACCGACGGCTTGCTCCACATCTCGCAAATCTCGAACGAACGCATCCGCCGCGTCGAAGACGTGCTGCACGAAGGCGACGAGATCAACGTGAAGGTGCTCGACGTCGATCGCAGCGGCAAAATCCGGCTCTCGATGCGCGAGGCCGAGCAGGAACCAGAAAAGGGAAATTAGTCGGCGAATGATTCAAAAGAGCATTATTGGAAACGGCGTGCGGATTCTCACCGAGGCGATGCCGCAAGTCGTCTCCTCGTCGATTGGGATTTGGGTCGAAAACGGCTCGCGTTACGAGGAGCCGGCCGAAAACGGCACCTCGCATTTCATCGAGCATCTGCTGTTCAAGGGCACCAAAAAGCGCACCGCCGCGCAAATCGCCGAGGCCTTCGACGCCGTCGGCGGCGTGCTCAATGCCTTCACCGGCAAGGAGTACACCTGTTACTACGCCAAGGTCCTCGGCAAGGACCTCGAGATGGCGACCGAGGTGCTCGCCGACATTTTTCTCGACTCGGTTTTCGATCCCGCCGAGATAGAGCGCGAGCGCCAGGTCGTCCTGCAGGAAATTTCGCAGGCCGAGGATACCCCCGACGATTTCATCCACGACCTGTTCAACGAAGAGTTCTGGAAGGGTCATCCGCTCGCGCTGCCGATTTTCGGCTCCGTCGCGACGGTAAATAAAATCGACCGCGACTTGCTGACCTCCTTCATGGCGGCGCGCTACCGCTCGAGCCGCGTGTTTATCGCCGCGGCCGGCCAGGTCGAGCACGAACGCCTCACCGCGAAATGCGCGGGACTGTTCGGCGGCGTCGCCGGTGACGGCAAAGTCGAAAAATTCTCGCCACCAGTCGACCACCCGCTCGTGCTGACCCGCGAAAAGAAGCTCGAGCAGGCGCACATCTGCATCGGCGGCCCCGGTATCAGCCAGTCGCATCGGCTGCGCTACGCGGCCTTCGTGCTCAATACCGCGCTGGGCGGCGGGATGTCCTCGCGGCTGTTCCAGGAAGTGCGCGAGAAGCGCGGCCGCGTCTACAGCATCTACTCGTTCATCTCGTCGTTCATCGATTCGGGCTACTTCGGCGTCTACGCCGGCACCAATCCGGAATGGGTCGATGAAGTCCTGGAAGTCACAGTCGCAGAACTTCGAAAGGTAGAGCGCGACGGCCTCGAGCCCGCAGAACTAGCCCGCGCCAAAAGCCAACTCCAGGGCAACATGCTGTTAGGAATGGAATCCACCGACAGCCGCATGAACCGGCTCGCCCGCAACGAAATCTACTTCCGCCGCGACGTATCGCTCGAAGAGTTGTCAATAGGAATAGAAGCCGTCACCAACGACAACATCGTCGAGCTGGCGTCATCCTGGTTCCAGCCCGACAAGCTCGCGATGGTCCTGCTAGGCGACCTGAAAGGCCGCAAAAGAGGCCGCGAAGTCTTCGACCCGCTGGGGTAAACCGCTCATCTGTTCGCGACCGGACCCCCTTCCGGCACCCAGTCCGCGATTTTCGCGTTCTCTGCGGGGAAATCGAAAATAGTGCGCACCTTCGCATTATTCCCTTCCTAAGGCACCGGAGACGGAACCACATTCCCTCCTCATCGGCCGAATCTAGCTCGATTCTCTCCGAGAATCGGGACGACGCCCTATATCCAATCGTACGATCAGGGACCGCATAGAAGATAAAACGATATTTGGAAAAAAGCCACAAAATAGACATTTGAAGAGTCAACTGAGTGTTTAGACAGTCTTTACACATATTCGCCATGAATCTATAATTATGATAAGTTTACAGAAGGTGAGACTCGTTTATGCTCTTTAGATAGCGTCCGAAGGAGATTGGATCTACAAAATAAGTTGAGTAAGGAGCGAATTCTTTCGCGGAGGAAACCAATGGTTAGTTTTGGCCAAAAAAGCGACCTGTCAGGCGGACGGTGGAAATGGACGCGGGCCGCTCGGCGAGGGCGCCGAAAAATTTTTTCGTTCGCGGCGGTCGCAGCGTTGCTCCTGCTGGCGATCGGGGCTTCCGCCTGCCTTTATATTCCACCGATTCCAGATGACCCCACGCCAATTCCGGGCTGGGACGAGAATAAAGTTCAGCTCCAGAAAAATGGAATACAGCTCCAGCAGTCAGCAGAGGGCCAGAGCGATTCAGCGTCGGAGGTCGCGAGTTCAGTCGCTGCCAAACCATGGCCGATTACGCACTGATTATCGAAACGATCGCGGTGATCAGCATTGCTCTGGTCCAGATGCGGACACCGACCGATCGCCGAGCCGTGGAACATCCGCCACAGCCGAGGTTCCATTGAGCGAAGGGGAGTTCCCATCAAGGTCGTCGAAATCACAGGCGATCTCTCAACACCGACGAAGTGGAAATGTTCTAGTCTAAAAAGGATTTCCCGCAAGCGTCAGACTGAACATCAATTGTTGGCCCGAGGGTGTCGCCTTGGCACCGAACTCGTCGTAGTAGCGCAATTCAAAGAGTCCGAATTTCGTGAGCACCTGGCCGCGGGCTCACTTCCTGCGATCCTGTTTCCGTTCCCTGAGAAGAGAGCATTGCAGAGGATTTTATGGAAGTAGGCTGAAGGCGAGGCCCTGCCACGCACTTTCGCCAGCCTTGAAAAGCTTACGGTTGTCTGCCGCGATCGCGCGGAATAGTCGCAAGGCAGCAAGGTCATCCATCCCGGAAATGTCCCTTTCGAGATGTTCCCGAAGGAGTTCCGACAACAGCGCCCGAGCGGTCTCCCGATCCCAGAATGCAGCGTTCATCTCGGAATTGCCGAAGAGCGAATGGCGATGCAGGTTGCACGAGCCAACTGTCCCCCATTCACCATCGACGACCATGAGCTTGGAATGAACCCAAACGGGCTTCCGCTGTCCGTCGTTTCCCAATCCGGCGATGCCCGCCAGCGTGAAATTTTCGAAAGTTCCCAAGCTCACCAATCCCTCTGAAATTTCTCGACCAACACCACCGCGGACTTCCGCTGCCCGCGGGGAGCCCTCTGCCGGAACCACCGCCACGACCTCGACGCCCCGCAGCAGAGCCTGCCGTAAACGATCGATGATCTCAGGGACCTCGACATGCTGGTTCTCGATATAGATCGAATGGCGCGCGGCATTGATCGCCGCGCAATACTGATCGAAATTCGATCGTTCGCCCGCTTCTATATCGAAGGGGGCGCCTTCCGGCGTCGCTCGCCCATCGCGGTACCTGCCACTATGAATCGTCCTCTGAATCTGAACGAGGGCATCGCCGCGCCGGCTGGGAACTCTGGTGGGAAAGGGCAAGTCAGTCTCGCTGCCCGATCCCCACCTGCCTTCTGCCGAATGACGCTCGCTTGCCTCGTTCCAGCGCTGGACGAAGTTGTGATGGATATCGACCGCCGACGGACCGGCCAATTCTATATAGACATCATGGTTCTGGCCTTCGCCGCGATGGCCGGGAGCAACCATGGAGTGAGGATTGAGATTGATCCCGCCAAGGAAAGTGGTCTCTGACTCCGTGCCCCCATCGATAAGCCAGCTCTTTTGATGCTGACAGAATCCAGGCTGGGCGCGATCCCACCGGACGCGAATGGCGGAATCGCTCGAATCGAGCAGGTCGATATGTACCGGCGAGCCCCAGAAGGCATTCGCTTTCAACCATTCGGTTTCGGGATCGGGTCGCCAGAAGATGAGTCGAACATCCAGACCCCGCGCCGCCGCGCGATTCAAGACTTCCAACGCCGACCCCCGACCGTCTGGCATCTGGAAGTCTGCCCACATGAAGGTCACCGTCGCCCAAACGCTCTGACTGGCAGCTTCGATGGCCTCACAAACGCGGCGAAATGCCGGCTCTCCGTCGACCAGTGGCCGCAACGCATTTCCCGGACGGGCGGGATACGATGCCGTTTGAACGAGCGGGATGGTGAGTTCGCGGATGTCTAAGCCATTGAGTGGCTTTGTCCATGAAGCGGCACCTGCCCGGAAAATCGGATTCCTGCCCATAAAAGCCCTCATCGCAGTTTCGGCGAAACCATTCCTTTCTCATATAACAAAAGGTGTGTGCACGGCGCGGCGGCAGGCGCTCCGGGACAACCGTTGTCATCAGCATATGTCATGGTACAAACCATGAACTTCTCAACCCGCTCCTGCCGGCACTCTTACCTCGGTCACGCGAATGCCACCCATCCGAACTCATCATGCGCCCCAACTTCACTCCCTTCGATCTCTTGATCGACTCGCTCCGCCACTGCGTTTCCTTGTTCACAGGCACGCACCTCGATGGAGGAGACAGAGAAGTAATGCAGGTAATGCCAGAATGTCAGAAAAATTCGCCGACCGCGCAATTCCTCGGTTTAGAACGGCTTCAGTGGAGCGCTTGCTATCGCGCTGCCGATTCGCCATACGAGATCGCATCGATGCCACCAACCGTGAAAATTGCGCGGGTGCGCGAAAGCGCCTTGCCGCTTCCTTCCTACCAGAGCGAGCATGCGGCGGGCATCGATCTGATGGCCGACATCGACGTGCTTATCGAGATGGCGCCGCGCGAGCGATGCGCCGTGCCGACCGGTATCGCCCTCGAGATTCCAGTCGGCTACGAGGGACAGGTGCGCCCGCGCAGCGGCCGCGCGCTCAAAGAGGGCCTCGCGCTCATCAACTCGCCCGGAACCATCGACGCCGACTATCGCGGAGAAGTTAAAGTATTACTTGTGAATTTGGGAGAGCAGCCGATCGTCATCAAACCCGGCGATCGAATCGCCCAACTCGTCATCGCGCCCGTCGTTCGTGCCGATATCGTCGAAGTCGATGAACTGGCCCCGAGCACGCGCGGCCCCGGCGGCTTCGGACACACCGGCCGCTGAACAATCGAAGCGCCTCTCGATTGCGCCAGCAGCCTCGCGTACTTTAATTTCATTGACACTGAAAAAGTGAAAGACAAACCAACCGAGACCGACGCGGCATTGACCGCGGTGACGCCGATCGACGGCCGCTACCGCGCGCGCACCCGGAGCTTGGAGGCCTACTTCAGCGAGTTCGCGCTGATTCGCTACCGCGTCCGCGTCGAGATCGAATGGTATCTGTCGCTCGCGGGCCATCCCGAGATCGGCGCGCTGAAACCGATTGCCGCCGCAACCGCGAAGAAGCTGCGCGCCGTTTACGAGGACTTCACGCTCGACGATGCGCGCCGCGTCAAGGAACTCGAGGCGACTACCAATCACGACGTCAAGGCGGTCGAGTATTTCGTCAAAGAGAGAGTCTCCGCGATCGATCCTGCGCTGCCGATTGAGATGGTGCATTTCGCGTGCACGTCCGAGGACATCAACAACCTCGCCTACGCGCTCATCCTGAAGGAGTTCGTCGCTGACGACTTGACGCCGCGCCTCGAGGCTGCCGTCGCGCCGATCACCAAGCTGGCGCATCGCTACAAGGCGCATCCTATGATGGCGCGAACGCACGGCCAGGAAGCGTCGCCGACCACAGTCGGCAAGGAGATGGCGATATTTGCGACGCGCCTCGCGCGCCAGCTCTCGCAGCTCCGCCACCAGGAATTTCTCGGCAAGCTCAATGGCGCGGTCGGAAATTTTAACGCACATCATTTCGCGCATCCGGAGGTCGATTGGATTGCGCACTCGCAGAACTTCGTCGAGCGGCTGGGCCTGACCTGGAATCCGATGACCACACAGATCGAAAGCCACGATTTTATCGCCGAGCTGTTCGGCATCCTGATGCGGATCGACACGATCCTGCTCGGCTTCTGCCGCGACATGTGGAGCTACATCTCGATAGGCTACTTCGCGCAGAAGGCGGTCGCCGGAGAGACAGGCTCGTCGGTGATGCCGCACAAGATCAACCCAATCGACTTCGAAAACTGCGAGGGCAACCTTGGGATCGCGAGCGCGCTCTTCGATCACCTCGCGGCGAAGCTGCCGGTCTCGCGATGGCAGCGCGATCTGACCGACAGCACCGCGATACGCGCGATGGGCACGGCGTTCGGTCATTTGGTCGTCGCGCTGGCGTCGTTGGAGCGCGGGCTCGCGCGCGTCGAGCTGAACGAGTCACGGATTGCCGAAGATCTCGAAGCCGAGCAGGCGTGGGAGGTCGTGGCCGAGGCGATTCAGACTCTCATGCGCCGCCACGGCCTGCCGAAGCCGTACGAGACGCTCAAGGAACTAACGCGCGGCCGGCGAATCGATAGCCGCATGGTCAAAGAGTTCATTGCGACGCTGCCGCTGGACGAAGCCGCGAGGCGCGCGCTCCTCGAGCTGAATCCGCGCAGCTATGTGGGACTCGCGGCGAAGCTCGTCGAGCGATTCGCGCCCCCCGCCGCAAAAGTGGACCTCGCACTCGCGAAAAAGGCGCGCGCGGCGAAGCGGTGAGGCCGTCTATCCACAACGCTCGCGCGGACGTTTGTGGACAACTGGCGCCGGCTTCGTTGTGATGAGGCAACCGGTCGGTAAGATGATTAGATTAGATTATTCCAATCGAACCTAAGGGAGAACGCAACGTGGAAACGACTCCGCAGAAACTCGAAATGTTTTACGAGGGCAAGGCGAAGAAACTTTACTCCACGTCCGACCCCGATCTCGTCATCGCCTACTTCAAGGATGACGCGACCGCCTTCAACGGCAAGAAAAAGGACACTATCGAAGACAAGGGCGTGATGAACAACCGGATGTCGGAACTGTTCTTCACGCTGCTCGAAAAGAATGGCGTCAAGACGCACTTCGTCCGCCGCCTGAACGATCGCGAGATGCTCTGTAAGCGCCTGCAGATCATCCCGGTCGAGACTGTCGTACGGAATATCGTCGCGGGCTCGATGGCGAAGCGGCTCGGACGCGAGGAAGGCGAGCCGCTGCCGCATCCGATCGTCGAGTACTACTACAAATCCGACGCGCTCGACGATCCGCTGATCATCGGTGAGCATGCGATTGCGTTCGGCTGGGCCACTGCCGCAGAGCTCAAGCAGGTCGACGAGATGGCGCTGAAGGTGAACGACATTCTGCGCAAATTCCTCGACGAGCGCGGCGTGATCCTCGTTGATTTCAAGCTCGAGTTCGGACGGCATCACGGCGAGATTCTGCTCGGCGACGAAATTTGCCCCGACACTTGCCGCTTCTGGGACAAGGCTACGCGACAGAAGCTCGACAAGGATCGCTTCCGCCGCGACTTGGGCGGCGTCGAAGAGGCGTATCACGAGATGCTGCGGCGGGTTGAAAACTGATGGCTGACTGTCGTGCGCGCCAGAGGGATTGAGTTGCAAGTAAGAGTGTTCGTGACGCCCCGCAAGGGCATCCTCGACCCGCAAGGGCGCGCGGTTGAAAGTTCGCTCACGAGTCTCGGCTTCAAAAACGTCTCGGGCGTCAAAGTCGGCAAGTACATCATTCTCGAAGTCGAAGCGCGGACTGCGTCGGAGGCGCGCGACGAAGCAAAAAAGATGTGCGAGGCGCTCCTCGCCAACCCGGTGATCGAGGACTACCGCTTCGAGGTGGACGGCGAATGAAGTGGGGCGTCGTGCGATTCCCCGGCTCGCTGGACGACGGCGACGCGCTGTATGCGATTGGCGACGTGATGGGCCAGGACGCGCGCATCCTGTGGCACAAGGACGAATCGCTCGGCGGCGTCGAATGTATCGTGCTGCCGGGCGGGTTCAGCTACGGCGACTATCTGCGCACCGGCGCAATCGCGCGCTTCTCGCCGATCATGAAGAGCGTGGCGAAGTTCGCCGCCGACGGCGGCCTCGTGATCGGCACCTGCAACGGCTTTCAGATTCTGTGCGAGGCGCATCTGCTGCCCGGCGCGCTCACACGTAACCGCTCGCTGTCATTCGTATGCGAGCGCGTGTGGCTGCGCGTCGAGAACGCGAGCACGCCGTTCACGCGCGCGACGAAGCAGGGCGACCTGCTGCGGCTGCCGATCAAGCACGGTGAGGGATTGTACGTCGCGCCCGAAGATGAACTCCGCCAGATGGAAGAGCGCGGGCAGGTGATTCTGCGTTACGTCGATGCGGACGGGCGCGAGAGCGACGCGGCAAATCCCAACGGCTCGATGCGAGCGATCGCGGGCGTGGCCAACGAGCGCTTCAACGTCTTCGGCCTGATGCCGCATCCGGAGCATGCGGTCGAACCGATGCTCGGCGGCGAGGACGGCCTCAAGATATTTCAGTCGATAGCAGGGAGCGCGCGATGAGCGAGCGTCCCGTTTCGCTGGCGGGCGAGCCGAAAGTCGATGTCGAGCAGGCCCGCGCGTTCGGACTTGCGCCCGACGAGTATCGCAAGATCGAAGAGATCATCGGCCGCACGCCGACTTACACCGAGCTTGGCGTGTTCTCGGTGATGTGGTCGGAGCATTGCTCTTACAAGTCGTCGCGGCGTCATCTGCGAAAGCTGCCGTCGAAGAGCGAACTCGTCGTGCAGGGGCCGGGTGAGAACGCCGGCGCGATCGACGTCGGCGACGGCTGGGTCGCTGTATTCAAAATCGAAAGCCACAACCACCCGTCGTTCGTCGAGCCGTACCAGGGCGCGGCGACCGGTGTCGGCGGAATCCTGCGCGATATTTTCACGATGGGCGCGCGGCCGGTGGCGAGCATGAACTCGCTCAAGTTCGGCGCGTTCGAGCATCCGCGAACGCGCTATCTGCTCGGCGGCGTCGTCGGCGGGATCGGCGGCTACGGCAACTGCGTCGGAGTGCCGACGGTCGCGGGCGAAGTGATGTTCGACGCGGCGTACAACGCGAACATTCTCGTCAACGCGTTCTGCCTGGGCCTCGTGCGCAAGGGCGAGATGATGAGCGCGAAGGCGCGCGGCGTCGGCAACCCGGTGCTTTACGTTGGCTCTGCAACCGGGCGCGACGGAATTCACGGCGCGTCGATGGCGTCGGCGGAGTTCGACAAGGAAAGCGAGGCCAAGCGCCCGGCGGTGCAGGTCGGTGATCCGTTCACCGAGAAATTGTTGATCGAGGCGTGCCTGGAAGCCGGCAAGACCGGCGCGATCGTCGCGATCCAGGACATGGGCGCGGCGGGACTCACGTCGTCGTCGAGCGAGATGCCGTCGCATGGCGGACTCGGAATCGAACTCGACCTCGACGCGGTGCCGCTGCGCGAAGCGGGACTGACGCCGTACGAAATTCTGCTCTCCGAATCGCAGGAGCGAATGCTGATCGTCGCGGAGCGGGGGCGTGAGGCGGAACTGCAGGCGGTGTTCGAGAAATGGGACCTGCACGCGGTCGTGATCGGCCGTATAATCGACGACCAGCGATGGCGTGCGCGATGGCACGGGCAAGTCGTCGCGGATATTCCGATCGGCGCACTCGCCGACGGTGCGCCGCTGTACGATCGTCCCGCCGCCGCGCCCAGCAATCCAGAACCCTCACCGGCCGGCCGCAATGCGGCCGGCCTCCTCTCCCGTGAAATAACGGGCGAGGTAAGTCCGGCGAAGGCGCTGCGTGCGCTGCTCGACAGTCCCAATGTTGCGTCGAAGAAGTGGGTCTACCGGCAATACGACTCGATCGTGCAGAGCAACACGGTGCTGGGGCCCGGTAGCGATGCGGCGGTGCTGAGAATCAAGAATTCGCGACGTGCGATGGCCCTCAAGGTCGATTCGAATCCTCGCGCGTGCGCGCTCGATCCGTATCTCGGTGCCGTCGCGACGGTCTGCGAAGCGGCGCGCAACGTCGCATGCGCCGGAGCCCGCCCAGTGGGAATCACGAATTGCCTGAACTACGGCAATCCGGAGCGGCCCGAGGTGATGTGGCAATTCATCCGCGGCGTCGACGGGCTGCGCGATGCGTCGATTGCGTTCGGCGCACCGGTGGTCAGCGGCAACGTCAGCTTTTACAACGAGACTGAAGGCCACGCGATTCCGCCGACGCCGACGATTGCGGTGCTGGGCGTGAT
>JBAWCX010000605.1:0-7286 GCA_049590495.1 Binatus sp. (SeqCode) | reverse complement strand
ACGCATCCCGCCGATCGCTCGCTCTCGCACATCCTCGCCGAAATTCCCGGGATGGCGACCGAGAACAAGCTGCGGCTCCTCAATTGCGCCGTCGCCTCGATGGACGCCGGCGAAGTTTACGTCGAAGTGGGATGCTACAAAGGCGCGAGTCTGGTCGGCGCCGCGGCGTCCAACCCGCGCGCGCGCATATTCGCATGCGACAATTTCTCGCAGTTCGACGGCGCCGCCGACGCGCTCCGCCGCACGCTCGACGCGCACACCGCGCCCGGCCAGGTCACCTTCCACGACATGGACTTCCGCGACTTCCTCGCCGCCGCGCCATGGCGTCCCGCGCGCATCGGCGCATACTTCTACGACGGCGGCCACTCCTTTCGCGATCAATACGACGGCGTAGCACTCGCCATCGCGCACCTGGCCGACGACGCTGTCGTCATCGTCGATGACACCAACAAGCGCGCCGCCCGCTCCGCCAACGACTTGATAGCGCGCGCCCTGCCCCGCTTCGAACGCGTCCTGGACTTGCGCACGCCGCGCAACCACTCTCCCACATGGTGGAACGGCATCCAGGTCTTCCGCTACCAACGCCAGCCCAACGACGCATCAATCAAATTCCCGACGGCAGGCTTCGCCATAAGAAAGCTAATCTACGACGACATCTTCCTCGAACTAAAACACCGCCGCCGAGCCCGCCGAGCGATACGCAAATCAATCAAGGATCGCCGACGCACAAAACCTTGAACCCTCTTACCCCCAAAGTTCTAACAGGGGCGAAGCCCCGCATCTTAAGTACTGGGTGCAGGGGTCACCCCTGCCCAAGGAAGCGTGAAACCCAGGAGGGGTTTCACATCAAATCAGTTGAGTTCCCCCGTCTCTTTGATCGCCCCCAGCACCGGCTCCCCTTCCCCGGCCTCGACGATCCCCAGCTTGTCGAGTATCGTTTTCTGCCCGATTCGCAATCCCCGATCCGCCAGCATCGCGACGATCTCCGCGAACACTTTCACATCGCCGTCGTCCGGCAGTCCCAACTGGATCTTCGGATAGCGCCGTTGCGGCCCCATGTTCAGCTCGACGATCGGGCGGACCAAATCGCGCGCGAGCGTCGCCGCCAAGCGCCGCGCGTCCGCATTCAGGATGTCCCGGCGAACCCCTTCATGCACTTCCGCTGCCGCTCGCGAGCCTCCCGAACTCGGCATCTCAGTAGTCAATGTCTGCCCGAGCACCGCTTTACTCACTTGCGCATCCAGGTATTCGCAAAAGCTCTGATACATCTCCGAGCTGCCACTCTGATGCGCCTCGGTAAACTCTATTACCATGGATTCTGGCATTATCGCTGCCGCATCAGTGCCTATTCGCGATACTGCATTGAGTAATGCCTGTTTATCCTGTTCCGATGCGCCCGGATGGTATTTGCCGACTCTCAGTGGCTGTCCGAATACCTCAGTGAACGTTACCCAGTCCTTTAGTACGTAGTTCTTGAACAGGTACGCCCACCCGGCCGCGCGCGCGAGGCCGCCGCGTATCGGCAGGCCGGCTTTTGCCTTCGCGAAATGAGTAACGAACTTGAACGGCGCGAGCGGCGCCGTCATCGGTTGTATCCCGATTCCCGGACGCATCGACGAGTAAAGTCCCTCGCCTCCGAAATGCGTCGGGCGGGTCGCGCTCGCATCGCTCTCGACCGGAATCATTTCGCCCTTCAGGGTCCGCACCAGCATTTCCTCGCCCGATATCCAGTCGAACGCGAACCAGCGCGGGTCGCGCCACTTCAATTGCGCGGGAAACCATTCGCGCCCAGAGGTATCCCACATTATCTCGGTCGCCGAAAAACCCTTCCCGACCGCGTCGAGCACGTCGAACAGCACGCTGTCGAGCTGTAAAGGGCCATCGACGAGCATCTCGCGCACCATCGTCGCCGCCCGTTGATCCTCCGATGAGCTCGACGCCGCCCGCACAATCAAATCAAGTTGCGCCGCCGCATTTTTTCGAGTGGTGAGCACCGCCAGGTAATGCAGATCCTTTTCCTCGATCTCTTCGGCCAGTTCGAGGTAGAGATACGGGTCGCCGAACTCGGCTTGCTGGAGGATTCCCGTCAGCCGTTCCGGCGTCAATCCGATCGACGGATGCATGACGGAATATATATTTCGCACTCCGGCCATCGTCGGGGCCGCCTGCTCTTCGCGTAACAGCCCGGTATCAACTTCGCGCCCGTAAGCATCGTAGAGTGTCATGGATATACTCCAGGAGGACTAGTCAGTTCGAGATTCCTTGGTTGCCGCTTCGCCTATTTTCAAAAACCACTCGCTGCCGCATCGATGGCACGGGTCGGGCAAACGAACGAGCGCAAGTATGAACTCATACCCACATTCCTCGCATTTCCATCTCCAGTAGCTATTCAGCCGCTGCGGCGGCGGCGCGGTACCAAGACCGCACTCCGTTGTCGCGCGCGGACCGGTCCGCCGCACAAACACCTTCTTAAAAGCCATGCGTCCTGCTCATCGGGCGGTCGTCCTCCATCGGAGGCGCGCCGAATGGATTTCTTGTCGCCTCGAATCCCTCTCTCTTTTCTGACGGACGCGCCGGGATGTACGCGATTTGACCTGTGTCCGCGCGCGACGCGAAGAACGCCAGCGCCGCCGCCATCGCGGAGTCGCCATGCCGTCCTTTGCCGTCGACCCCGGCACGCCGCTCGGAAATCTTCGCCACGCCTTGCTCGAGCACGATCGCGCGATGGTCCGCGAGGACGTCTGCGTCCTTCGGAATTTCGATGGTGCCGTCCTCGAAGGCCGCCTTGTAGCGCGGCATATTCTCGCGGTACCACGCCTCCGACAGCATCACCTGCACGATTCGCGCGCCGTAGCGCTGCGCCGCGGTCTCGGCGAGATATTGTCCGTTGCCGCGCGCGTCCATCGCGCCGGTGGTGAAGCGCGGCAGCCGGTCGGCGATATAGAAGAGCACCTGCTCCTGATTTCGAAACGGGATATTGCGCAGCTCGACGACGAACGGCGTGCGCCGCGTGAGATCGGCGGCGATTTGCAGCGGCCAGATGACGGTCAGGTCGCCCGAGCGCCCGAAGTCTTCGCCGAAGAAACTCGCGCGCGCCGGATCGAGCGCCGCGAGCGCCGGCGCGATATTGTCCTCGCACCACGCCTGCGTCTCCGAGTAGCGCTGCGCTTCGGGACGCCCCGAAAATTCCGACGGCATCTCCCATCGAAGGATCGGGATACCGGCTTTCATCCGCGCCTCGATCAACACCGAGCTCAGGTACGCGCCCGAGGACGCACGCGGGATACAGAACAGCTCCTCGCCGACGTTATCGCCGTAGTAGTCGATAATCTGCTGCCGCCATTCGCGCTGCTTTTCCTCGCTCCATTCGTTTTCGCTCTGCTCGCATATTTTTCTGTATAGTCCGTCAGATAGTGCTTCGTCGAAAGTAGTACGATGGAGTGAGTATGGGCGCCGGCCGGCGCGAATCTCACTGATTAGTTCATTGAAAGGATTGTTGGCGCCGTTGTGAGTACTGATTATCCGCACCAGTCCGCCCCACATGGTAAACGCCAGCGCGGCTTTCAGGAGACCGGGCAGGTCGTCGTGGAAGGCGGCCTCGTCGATCACCGCGCATCCGTCCTTGCCGCGCAGATTCGACGGCCGCGACGAGAGCGCGACGATTTTGTGGCCGGACGCGAAGCGAATTCTGTACGCCAGGATGTCGCTTCGCTCGTCCTCGAGCACTATTTCCTCGATCGCCTCGGCCGCGCGATTGAACCGCCGCGCCCATCGCGCGGCCGCCTCGACGAACTCGAGCGCCATGTCCTTGTTGTAGCCGATATACCATCCGTCGATTCCGGCGCGGCCGCCGGTCGCGGCGCCAAGCGCGCGATCGGCAGCCTCGGTCCAGGTGATACCGATGCGCCGTGACTTCTCGCTGACTTTGACCTGGGATTGATCGGCCAGCCATCGCCGTTGGTAAGGAAGTAGTATTGAGAGTGGTTCGTTCATTGGTTAGTGGCTACTCAATTGACTATAGCTCTTTCTTTTCCTAACCTCTCCTGGTCCGAGGAGAGGTCGGCGTAAGCCGCGAAGCGGTGTCGCCGGGAGAGGTACAACGCCAGACAGTTCATCCGTGTCGACTCGTTTAATCGCAATGCAGAGACACCAACGCCGCCGCTCGACAGCAGCACACCAACGCACATCTGCGACGGCCAACGTTGCACCTCTCCCGGCGCACTCCTTCGGCGTGCGCCGACCTCCCCTCGGACAAGGGGAGGTTGTTAGGACAGCTTCGCTCGTTGGATTGTTTGCTCATCGCTCGATCTCCATCAGGACTGCTTTGATTTGGTCGGCTGCTTCCTTGCTCAGCCCCTTCGTGCGGGCTTCTTCGACCTTTTGCTCGACGGCGGCTACGCTTGCGCGCATCCGTTCGGCCCATTTCTGATGCTCGCTTTCCGCCTTGACCAGGCCTGAGACGCAGCGCGCCATCGCCGCTATATTCACCGGCGCGACCGGCGGGTCCGGGACGGTTTGAGTGTCGCCGCGTTTCCCGTAATCCGGGTTTTCGTTGGAGATGGCCAGGAGTTCGAAAAGGCGGGTCTGCACCAGCCGGAGCAGCGCGGACTGCATCTGGGTGTCATCACCGTCGAATTGTTCGCAGACGATTCGCGCCTGTTCAGTCGCAATCCTGATCGCGTCGAGACGCCGCTCGAAGTTCTGCCCATAGCGGTCGATAGACCTGGCCGAAATCTCGAAGCCATTGTCCCCCAGCCATTTCGCCAATTGCTTCGAGGTATGGAAGGAGCCATCGCTGATGAGAGCGTCGAGCTGCTCCTTGAGGTCCTTAGGCATCCGCTTCATCTTCCACCCGCGGGCGGGCGCCTCGATCGGCACTCGTTTCGGTTTGGCGTCGGGTTCGCTTTCTTTCGCGCCCTTGTTGTTGTTCATCGCCCACTCACCAGTATTTGCGCGGGCGGGCTACGCCGGCGGGGGCCGGGAAGTTGTACTCGACGACGTCGACGCCGCTGGCGGTGAGTTTCGCGAACCAGGTCTCCGCGCCCTCGCCTTCGAGTTCGAGCAACCCCAGGTCGCGCAGGTAGGAGAGTTCGCGGCGCACGGTGTTGAGCGACAGCGAGAGTTTGATATCGGCGAGCACGCGCCAGATTATCTGCTCGGAGACCGCTATCGGACGGCCGGCGTCGACGACGCGCAGCATCCGCCAGCGCGCCTCCTCGCGATTTTTTTGTTCGAGATCAATTGCGTCCGGCATACAGCCTTTCCTTTACCTCTCCGATATTTTCGCGCATTTCCTCGCGCATCGCGTCCAACTTGGCATCGAGGGTGCCGCTGAACCTGATCCAATCCTCGCGGCGCACGTACTCGAGCGGCAGATTCACGCGCAAGTCAGTCAGTTGTCTTTCAAGGGCGTCGACGCGGCCGGAGTCGCGCAGATGCAGCTCGTCGCGCCGCTTCAGCAGGAACTGAATGGTGCTGGCGTTCACCGCGACAAACGCGATGAAAGCGCTGGCCCATCCAACTGCGTTGCCCCACTCCACTAGATCAAATCTCTTGGTCTCATCTTTTCAGCAACCTAACCCCTAACCCCTTCCCACTGTGGGAAGGGGAACCGTCGCGCGCGCGCGGGGTGTTGCGGCTCATTGGTGAGCCGGGGTGCCGAGGCCGATTGCTAGCGATGCGGCGGCGCTGGCGTTCACCTGGATTTGTACATTGCCGCTGAGCGTTCCGGCAGTGACAGTCACTTGCGCGGCCTGGGTTGCGGTCAGCTTGCCTGTGGCTTTGATTGCGCATGTGCTGCCGTCGGCACTGGGAGCCAGCGCGAGCGTGCCGTCGGGATCGGCGGATGTCCACGCGGGTGTGACGCCGGTCGGCGCGGCGGCGGGATTGCCCTCGTCGTCGACGAACGACACGGTCGCGGTAACGAGTTGGTCGTCGAGCAGAATGAAAGGAGTCGCGTTTGCCATTTTTTAGTACCTCAGTTCTTTGCGCTCGGTACGCCGAGCTTGATTACTAGTTTCGTGGCCTTCGATCTTTTTGCCCGTCGATGCCGCCGACGCTTGCGTCTTTCACTATTGCGGCCACGCCGGGTTTCATTGTTTTTCAACTTCAACACCTAGGAACCTAAGCCGCGGCGGCGGCGCGCAGTACTAAGGCCGCGCTCCGTTGTCGCGCGCGGATCGATTGTGCCCCTTCCCACAGTGGGAAGGGGTTAGGGGTTAGGTTCCTGAGTCCAGGTTCTTGAGCGCTGCTCATCGCCTAACTCTTTGTTGTGGCCGGTGCTCCCGACGGAGCCGTTACGGGGGCGGGCGCGATGCCGGTTGGGCAATTGCCGAGCGTCACGGTTGTCGGCACGATCAGCTGATTGGTCGAATTGGTGTAGCCGTACACCTGGCACGAGAACTGGTTGCTCTCGGTCTGATAGGTGGTGCTGATCGACAGCGGCAGCGCGGGAGTTTTGCCTTCGCAATAGAGCACGAGGCCCGCGTAATCGACCTGCGCCTGCGCGTTGCAGAAATTCGTGGCCTCCATGCTGAGCGCGGCGGCGCTCGGCACGATCGTGTTCTTGCCGCTGATGATCTGTTTCGGAGTCGGCTGCAGGAGGCCGCCGCCCTGCTGCGCGCATCCGGCGAATGCGAGTACGCCGAGCAGCGCAATCGCAGACCTCACCCCTAGCCCCTCTCCCTTCAGGAGAGGGGAACGGAAGGAGGCGCGCTGAACAAGGACCCTCACCTTGATCCTCTCCCTTGCGGGGAGAGGGGAAAGAAAGTTTCGAATCTTCAAACTCATATCCGTCTTACCTCTTCGCTTTTGTTGGCGGCGAAATTGCCGCGTGATTTTTTCACGGCGCATAGGTCACATGGCTGGCGGCGGTGCTGAGCGGCGTCGAAAGTTGGCTAAGTCCCGTGTCGATGGGCGTCTCGATAGTCATCGTGACGACACCCGCGTCGTCGCATCGGGCGACGATACGATGGGGCGCGAATAGCAGCGGGATCGGGCTGGTCGAAACGTCGAAAGCCATCGCAGTGCCCGGCGCGAGCTCGTCCCCGATTGGCGTGCGGCCAACAGCGCAGTCGAGCGTGAACATCTTCTCGTGCACCTGCGCGCATCCCGCGCAGGCGAGCGTGAGTAGGAGCAACGTGCCGCGGATAGCTAGCGTGATGCGGAAGAACCTAACCCCTAACCCCTTCCCACTGTGGGAATCGCCCCCGGCGCATGGGGAGCCAGAAGGAGTCATCCGAGCGCGTCGATGTCCTATCCCCCTCACCCCCTTTCCGGGGCGGAAA
>JBAWCX010000604.1:0-7734 GCA_049590495.1 Binatus sp. (SeqCode) | reverse complement strand
CCGTTGTTTAGCGCGGTCGCGGTAAAGCCTAACCGCGGCGAGGCCATCGCGGGCGTCGGCGAGAACGCGCCGGTCGCCTTGTCGAAGATTTCTGCGCTACTCAGCACGTTACCTGCGAGGTTGAGTGAAAAATTCTTGATCGAAGCGCTGCCGCTGAAGCCACCGGCGAGAATCACCTGGCCCGCCGAAAGCGCCGCCGCGGATGCGCCCGCGCGACTCGACGACATGATTCCGGTAACAACGAACTGCCCTGCCGACGGATCGAAAAACTCGGCGCTCGCGAGACTTCGATTCGATGCGTCCGCGCCTCCCGCGATCAGCACATCACCCACCGCGGGAATCGCCGCCTTGAGGTTAACCTGAATTGCGGCTGGATTGCCGCGCGAGGTCGCAATGCCCGCGGCAGAATCCGGCGCGGACTGGTCGTGCGACGGCGATTCAATAGTCTCGCCGTTGATGCACCCGCTGGCCGCGAGCAGACCGATCAGTCCAATGGCGGTCAACGCCGCTAACGCATTTCGCGCCCATCGCGGGCTGGTATGCAGATTTTCTTGCAAGCGTACTCGGCTCTTCGAACTCGGCAGTCAATCAGGTTGCCGGACTCATCGCGCACCAAACCTATTATAGCGCCCCCATTAGACGAGTCAGGTGTGTAAAAGTTTCAAAATCGGGACCGACCTGACTCTCAAGCCGATTTAGTGGAAAAGCCCGGAAAAAAACTTGCCGACTGCGCTGAAAACGTCAGATGACGACGGACTTGCCTGCGCCACCGGCTGCGGAGGCACAGAACCAGGCATCGGCGGCATCGTCGACGGCATCGACGGAGACGCAGGCGCGCTCGCGAACATTCCGCCGTGCAGCGGGCACATCTGCGTCGGCTCAGTGCCGATCAGGAAGGGCAACGAGACTTGTTTCGGGCATGCCGGGGTCGCCAGACCGCCGGATTCGGGATCGATCGTCGCCATCGTGATGCCCGACGGCTCGGGAAAATCCTCGGGGTCCGCCGGCGCCGCATCCTGCATGAACTGAACCCACGCCGGCAGCGCCGCCTGCGCGCCGGTCAGGCCGAGGCTCTCCGGCTCGTCGAAGCCAACCCAGACGCCGCAAACGATCGCAGGCGTGTAACCAATAAAGTACACGTCCTTGTAGTCCTGCGTCGTGCCGGTTTTGCCCGCCGCGGGAAAATCCAGCCCCAGACGCCCCGCGCTCGCGCCGGTTCCATATTGCAGCACAGCTTTGAGAGCGCCCGTGATCAGGTACGCGACGGCGGGACGAATCACGCGATTCTCCTCGTCCTCGTGCTGGTAAATCTGATGGCCCTTCGCGTCGACGACCGCCTCGACGGCGTACGGCGGTGACTGCTCACCCTCGGTCGCAAAAACCTGGTACGCGGAAGTGAGCTCGAGCAGCGTCGTCTCGTCGGCGCCGATCGAGATCGGCAGGTAGGCCTGAAGATCCTCGTGGATGCCCATCTCGTGCGCAGTCTTGACGATCGTCGCGGGTCCGAGCCGGCTGCCGACGTACGCGGTCGGCACGTTGAGCGATTCGATCAACGCTTCCGCGACCGTCACTTGCGGTTGATAGTTGCGCTCGTAGTTCGCGGGCGTCCATCCGTCGGCGAACGTCATCGGCTCGTCGGGCAGAACGGACGCCAGCGTGAGCGGCGGCGAGAACGGCGCGCGGTCGGGATCGAGCGCCGTCAGGTACACAATCGGCTTGAATGCCGACCCGGGCTGGCGCTTTGCGTTCGCCGCGCGATTGAACTGGCTCTCAGAGTAGTCGCGGCCGCCAATCATCGCCCGAATCGCTCCGCTCTCGGCGTCCAGCGCGACGAGCGAAGTCTGCAGCTGGCCGTCAGCCTTCACGCGGCGCAGCCGGCGATGGTTCTTTTCAAGCTTCGCGATATTGTCCGTGACGGCATCGACGGCGTCGCTCTGAAGCTCGGTGTCGAGCGTCGTGTAGACCTTGAGTCCCTCGAGATGACCGTCGAAGCCGGGAATCCGGTTCACGAACGCGAGCACATAGTCGGTGAAATACGGCGCGCGGCGCAGACCCGGCGGCTTGATGATCTGAATCGGCGTCGCGACCGCGGCCGCGTAGGTGGCGTCGTCGATCACGCCCGCCCGCTTCATCACGCCGAGCACGATGTCGCGCCGCCTGCGGCATGCGTCAGGATGACGCCGTGGATCGTAAAGCGTCGGCGCCTGGATCATCCCGATTAGCGTCGCCGCCTCCGCCGGTGTCACCTCGGACAGGTCCTTGTTGAAGAAATATCGCGCCGCCTGCGGCATCCCGTCGATTGGCGTCCCCTCGTACTCGCCCATCGGCACGTCGTTGATGTAGCGCTCGAGGATGTCATTCTTGCTGAGGCGGATTTCGAGCACTGCCGCGACCGCCAGCTCGCGGAACTTGCGGCTGAAGCTGCGCTCGTGGCGTTCCATGAACGTCCGCGCCAGTTGCTGCGTCAGCGTACTGGCGCCCTGGACGAGGCGATGTGCGCGAAAGTCGGAAATCGCGGCCTCGACAATGCGAATCGGATCGATTCCCGGATGGTAGTAAAAAAAGCGGTCTTCGTTGTCGAGCAATCCCTTGACCAGGTAAGGCTTCAACTGGCCGAGTTGGACCTCGACGCGCTCGGCGGGCGTGCCGGGCAGCAATCGGCCGATCACCTCAGGCTCGAGCATCGCATCGCGCTTGGCCACGCCGAACGAATCGGCAACGCCTGTGATTCGCGTGCCGGCCACGCTCACGCGCACCATCTCGGCGGGATATTCCTTCGCGCCGACGTGAAACGAGCGCAGGTAAATCGCGATCGCGTTCTTCGCCCTCGTGTACTCGCCCGGAGTGTTGGCCGCGGGCACTTGCGAATAGCTCAACTGCGCCAGCCTATCCAGCAGTCCGCTGCGATCGAGGTCGTCGCCGGCGCTGATCGGAAAGGGCGCGGAGAAGATCGCGGAGGTCAGCGCGGCGCGACGCTGCTCGATCAGCGCGGAAATCTCGCCGTACAGTTGTGCGACGTAAAACCCAATCGCGAAGAACATCAGCAGGAACCCGCCGGCGGCGAGATTTCGCACGCGCCATCCGCGGATTCGCCACTCGCGTGGTTTCTTCTTCGCCGGATTCGGTTTCGCCTTCGTTGGCGCCTGCTGTCCGCCACCCATCAGGATAACTGCCTCTCGTACAAGGTTAGCCGCGTCTCGAAATCTGATCCATCGACGCTCATTGCTTGTAGCCAAATCGCCGCAACATCGCGCGACGCTCCACCTGATCGCCTTCGTTCTCGACGCCCTTGGGCGAACTGCCGTCGATCACGCCGACGACGCCGCGCCCGCCGCCGTCTTCCGCAACGATTACGCGCAGCGGATTCGCGGTCGCGCAAAACACCGTACATACCTCGCTCACCGCCTTGATTTGATTGAGCACGTTGACCGGGAACGCGTTGCCCAAAATCACGACGAACACGTGCCCCGCCCCGATCGCCGCCGCCGCCTCAACCGCCGACTGTTCGAGCGCCGGCGCGGTGCCCGTATGCCGAATCAGGCATGGCCCCGACGCCTCGCAGAACGCCAGCCCAAACTTGATTCCGGGGACAGTCTGCACGAGCGCCTCGTAAACGTCCTCGACCGTCTTGATGAAGTGCGCCTGGCCGACGATCACATTGGCGTCCGCGGGTTTTGCGATTTCGACAATACTCAGTTGCATAGTGCTTGCCCCTTGTGACTATTGCGCGGATGATAGTTTCGTGGATGCGGCGCCGGAAGTGAGTATCCGGCAATGGAGGTGTGGTGGCTACCGGTCTGACCCTTCGCACGAATTCCGAGACGCGACTGCCCGCTTTTTTCTACCGGCTCTCCTCGCGCGCACAGCGAACTTATCTGAAGAGCGATTCCGTCGAGCGTTACGACTACGTCCCCAGCGCCGCCGCGCGCAACTCGCTCGACGCCCTGATGCGCGTGCTCGAGACCGGCAACCCCGCAGCATGTACTCCCTGCGCGCGCGCGTTGACCGCCGAGATTTGCCGGGGCCTGGCGACCCCGCCTGTCGCTGTCGAGGTCCGCGGCGTGCGCCCTCGCAACGCTCGCGGCGAGCTGCACGGACTGTTCTATCCTTACGATCCGCGGATGCGCCGGCCGCCATACATTGTGCTCTGGATGCGCACGGCGCAGCGCCACGACGTCGTCAAGCCGAAGACATTCGTGCGAACCTTGATGCATGAAATCGGCCACTACATGGATTACGCTCTGCTGCGGCTCGAGGATTCATACCACACGCAGGGATTCTTCAGGCGCGAATCGTCGCTGGTCCGAGCGCTGTTCAATTCCTAGCGCTCCCTTGACAGGCGCGGCTTCGATGCCAATAGCTATTGTCGCGATGCGCCACGCATCTGCATAACATCAACGCGCGTCGGGTGAGGGAGATGGCTACTGGTATGGGATTTTTTCAGAGATTGTTTTCGCCGGCGTCGGCGCGTGCGGAACTGCTCGAAGAACTGGCCGTGCTCGCCGGCCGCAATCAGGGGCTTGTCGATCGCCTGAAGCGCCACGCGACGCTGACCTCCGCAAATATCAAAACCGGAGTAGAGGCGCTCGCCGAAATGGAAGCCGGCCACGTCAAGGTGATTAATTCGCTGCTCGCCGATAACAACGTCTGGGCGAAGTTGCCGGAAGCCGCGCTGCACGACGGCTCGAACAACTGGGCGCGCCTGAGCGGCGACCTCGAGGTGCTGGGCGCGCTCGCGGCCGAGCTGCGACTCAATGCAATGAAGTGGGAGTCCGTCGATGAAGGCGTCGCCGCCACGCTGCTTGAACTGGCGATTGAGGATGAAGATCGCGAAAGCGAACTGCGCAAGCTTGCACTCCTGTGCGACGCCCTCGCACTCGACTGACTACAAGTACCGCCTAAGTCCCCGTCGCTCCAACTCCCGCGTAATTCTCCCAACCTGCGGCGACATCTCGCGATGCGTCACCAGGATCGCATCTCCAGTATCGACGACGATCAGATCGCGCACGCCAAACAGCACCATCAGGCGCGAGTCGGGATACGCCAGCACACGCTCGGAGTCGAGCGCGATCGCGTTGCCGCGAATCACGTTGCCGCCGGCGCCGCCGACCGCATCGCACAGCCGGTCCCACGAACCCACGTCGTGCCATGAAAATCGCGCGCGCACGCCGAGCACGTTGGCGCTCTTCTCCATGATCACGCGGTCGAACGAATCGTATCGCAGCCGCCCGTACGCACGCGCGAGCTTGGTCCGCGGCGTCCGCGCAAGTTTTTCAGCGTCTATGCCAAGCGCTGGAGAATGCTCGCCGAACTCGCGCGCGAGCGTCCGCGTCGACACCACGAACATCGAGGCATTCCACAAGTAGCGCCCGCTGCGCACCATGCGGCGCGCGACTGCGAGCGGGGGTTTCTCGACGAATTTTTCGATTCGGAATCCGGCGCCAACCTTGGGGCCGATTTTCTGATAGCCGTAACCGGTATCGGGCCCTGTCGGCGGAATCCCGATCGCTACGATCGATTCGTTCGTCGTGGCGAGACCGATCGCTTCGGCAAGCGTGCGCCGATATTGCGCGGCAGTTGCGATGTAGTGATCCGCCGCTACCGCGGCGATTACTCCGTCGCCCAGCCTGCGCTTGATAATCGCGGCGCCGTAAGCGATAGCCACTGCGGTGCCGCGCGCACCCGGCTCGACAATCAAATTCTGCGTCGGGATCAGGCCGCGCAGCTCACGGCGGAAGGGCGCCTGATGCGCCGCTGCCACCAGCACGAAAATTCGCTCGCGTGGAATGAGCGGCACATGGCGCGCGATCGTGTCAGCCAGCAGGCTGGTCTTGCCGTCGACCGAAAAAAGCGGTTTTGGCCTTGCCTCGCGGCTCGCCGGCCAGAAACGCGTGCCGCGGCCGCCCGCGATAATCAGCACAGACGCGCGATTCGGCGCGGAACCTCGAGCCATCGCGTCAGATCGCGCCGAGTTCGCGGAGTTTGCCGTCGAACAGCGCGCGAATTTCGGCCAATCGCTTTTCGCTGGTAGCTTCGAAGCGCGTAACCAGCGCGGGCTGCGTGTTCGACGCGCGCACCAGGCCCCATCCGTCTGCAAAATTCACGCGCACGCCGTCGATGTCGATAACTTCGTAGTGTTTGCGGAAAAAATCGGCGGCCTGCCGCACCACCTCGAACTTGCGATCGTCGGGGCAATCCACGCGAATCTCCGGCGTGATGTGGCTCGGCGGAAGATCGGCCAGGATCGCGCCGAGGCCGCGTCCCTCGCGGCTTAAGATTTCCAGCAGGCGGAATGACGCGTAGATAGCGTCGTCGAAGCCGAAGTAGCGGTCGGCGAAAAACATGTGCCCGCTCATCTCACCTGCCAGCGCCGCATGCTCCTCTTTCAACTTACTCTTGATCAGCGAATGCCCCGTCTTCCACATGATCGGCCGGCCGCCGTGGCGCGCGATGTCGTCGTACATCCGCTTCGAGCACTTCACCTCGCCGATAATCGTCGCGCCGGGCCGCTCGCGCAAAATTGCCCGCGAGAACGCTACCATCAACTCGTCGCCCCACACGATTTTTCCGTTCTCGTCGACCGCACCGATGCGATCGGCGTCGCCGTCGTACGCGATTCCCACTGCCGCGCGATTTTTCTTCACTGCCGCGACCAGATCGCGCATGTTCTCCTCGACCGTCGGGTCCGGATGATGATTCGGGAAACGCCCGTCCATCTCGGTGTAGAGCTCGATCGTCTCGAGTCCAAGCCGTTTCATCAGCGGAGCCGCGATCACGCCGCCGCATCCGTTGCCGCCGTCCACGACGACCTTGAGTCCGGGCGTCAGCTTGAACTGCGACATGATGAAATCGTTGTAGTCGGGAATCACCGGGCGCTCGGTCATCGAGCCTTTCGCGCCGGTCGTGACGAAGTCGCGACGCTCGATTATTTCGCGCAGCCGCTGAATCTCCGCGCCATGAATCGTCGTCGGCCCAACGCCCAGCTTGAAGCCGTTGTACTCGGCCGCGTTGTGACTGCCCGTGATCATCGCGCCGCCATCCATCTTCCAGCTCAGCACCGAAAAATAAAGCAGCGGCGTCGGCACCACGCCGACGTCAACCACATTGATACCGGCGCCAAGCAGGCCCTCGACGAGCCGATCGCGCAGCCGGTCCGACGACAGGCGGCAATCGCGGCCGAGCGTGATAGTTTTCTTCCCCGCGCGATGCAACAAGGTGGCGTAGCCGCGCCCGAGGTCGGCCACGAACGCGTCGTCGAAGTCGTCCGCCACGATGCCGCGGATGTCGTACTCGCGGAAGACTTGCGAATTCATTATCGTCAGTCTGTGCGACCGATTACGTCAGTGCAAGATGGCGAAAAGTGACTTCTGCAAAGACCTCTCGCGGCGATGAGGCCCGCGTCGCGATCGTTACGGGCGCCGGCCGCGGCATCGGGCGCGCAGTTGCGCTCGCGCTCGCGCGCGCCGGCTACTCGCTATGCCTCGCCGCTCGCACGCGCGATGAACTCGAGGAAACCCGCTCCCAGAGCGGCCTCCCTCCCGATCGAGCGCTGATCGTTCTCGTTGATCTCGCGACCGAGGAAGGGCCAGACCTGCTCATCGGCGCCGCGCTCGATTGTTTCGGTCGTATCGACGTGCTCGTCAACAACGCCGGATGGGCTCCCCCGCGAACTCCGCTGCTCAAGATGCGCCCCGTCGACGTCGACCGCATGATCGCGGTGAATCTGCGCGCGCC
>JBAWCX010000603.1:0-2030 GCA_049590495.1 Binatus sp. (SeqCode) | reverse complement strand
CTTATAGTGAGGCTCCGGCGCCTTCCAGTTCGCAAGCCGCGTCTTGATTTCCGCTTGGGTGAGATCGACGTCGAGGCGCCGCTTCGCGATATCGAACGCGATCATGTCGCCGTCGCGAAGCGCTGCGATCGGCCCGCCGACCGCTGCTTCCGGCGCGACGTGACCGGCCATCAGGCCGTGCGTCGCGCCCGAGAAGCGGCCGTCCGTCAGCAGCCCGACCGATTCGCCCAGGCCCTGTCCTGACAGGGCCGCCGTGACGCCGAGCATCTCGGGCATCCCGGGTGCGCCGCGCGGACCTTCGTAACGAATCACGACGACGTCGCCCGCTTTGATCTTCTGTGCCGACACCGCTTTGAAGGCGTCGTCTTCGCAATCGAAGACGCGCGCCGGCCCGCGATGCGTCATGCGCTCGTGGCCCGCGACCTTGACTACGCATCCTTCCGGCGCGAGGTTGCCCTTCAGAATGACGAGCCCGCCCGTTTCCTTGATCGGCTCCGCGACAGGACGGACGACTTCCTGCCCGGCCGTCTCGCGGGCCGCGTCGGCTTCGACGCCAATCGTTCGACCGGTCACGGTCATTTCGTTTTCGTGGAGCAGCCCGGCTTCCTTCAGCCGTTTGGCGATCAGCGGAATGCCGCCCGCCTTGTACATGTCGGTCGCGAGGAAACGTCCGCCCGGCTTCAAGTCGGCGAGCAGGGGAGTGCGTGAGCTGATGCGATCGAAGTCGTCGATATCGAGCGCGATTCCCGCCTCGTGCGCGATCGCGAGGATGTGCAGGACTGCGTTGGTCGAGCCGCCCGTCATCGCGACCGACGCGATCGCGTTCTCGAGCGCGTTCTTGGTGATTATCTGGCTCGGCTTGAGCTTGCGCCTGAGCAAATCGACGGCGAGGCGTCCCGCCTGGAACGCGCTCTCGGGCTTTTTCGGA
This sequence comes from Binatus sp. (SeqCode), assembly GCA_049590495.1. GTDB lineage: Bacteria > Desulfobacterota > Binatia > Binatales > Binataceae > Binatus. Next base: position 1,102 of record JBAWCX010000603.1, on the reverse strand, counting down.
TCGGTCGCCGGAATACTGTTCGAGCCCATCGGCGAAATTCCCAAAAGCTCGGTCGCGGTCGCCATCGTGTTGGCCGTGAACTGCCCACCGCATGCGCCAACGCCCGGACACGCGACGTCCTCGAGCCGCTTCAGATCTTCGAGCTTCATCTTGCCCGCCGAATGCGCTCCCACGGCCTCGAACACGTCCTGGATCGAAACCTGCTGATCGCCGAAGCGCCCCGGCTGTATCGATCCGCCGTAAATCATCAGCGAGGGCAGGTCGAGCCGCTGCAACGCCATGACGGTCGCCGGAATCGTCTTGTCGCATCCCGACATCGCGACGACGCCGTCAAACAGATGGCCGCGCACGGTGAGCTCGATCGAGTCGGCGATCACTTCGCGGCTGATGAGTGACGCGCGCATTCCGTGCGTGCCCATCGAGATCCCGTCGCACACGGCGATCGTGTTGAACTCGACGGGAGTGGCGCCGGCCGCGCGAATCCCGCGCTTAACATGCTCGGCGAGATCGCGCAGATGAGCGGTGCAGGGCATGATTTCGATCCAGGTATGCGCGACCGCAATCAGCGGCTTGCTGAGATCTTCGTCGGTAAAGCCAACCGCCTTGAGCATCGCCCGCGCCGGCGCCCGCGAAGGCCCATCGACGAGGACGCTGCTGTTTGATCGCATAGAATTTTTGTCATCTGCCATTTTATGTTTCCTGCCGCGCTCGAAACCACGACCAAGCGTTGAACGGAATCGCAACTCGACTAATGATTAGTACAATAGCGCGAGCCCTCGCGAAATCCCGCCCCGCAGGGTCGATCGGTGATGGCCAACAAGCGCGATGTGCTCTGCCAATCGCTGCTCAAGCTCCGCCGCGAAATCCCGCCCTGGCCATGCACCGGACGCTGGAGCGTCCATCGAGACATCGGCAGGGCTGGCAGGTCGGACGCATCCGACCCTGAACAGCTACGTACATATCTATAAGCCGGCGGGAGCGGCAACCCGAAAATGCGTCAGACCTGTGAGAACCTGTCAGTCCGAATCATCGCCTTGATTGCCCTGGCGTTTCTGGTTTCCGGATGCGCGGCGCTTGCGGCGCCCGGCGTCGAGGGCGCGGC